>JAUYMX010000328.1 GCA_030699345.1 Methylococcaceae bacterium | reverse complement strand
ATTATTCAGTCTTTTGATCGAGCCGTCATGCGTAGGCTGGATAAGCGCTAGCGCATCCGGCAAATGCGGTGGATGCGCGTTGCTTATCCACCCTACACAATAAACGCATAGCCTCACTCAGATTAATGACTGAATAGTTACCGATTTTTTTTACATGTTTTCAGAATTATTTAATGAATAAAAATTGTAACCATCTTAATTGATGGGTTTCGCTGGCGCTCTCGGCAACTGCTCCATGCGTTGCTCTACCTCCTGCATCCATGCAGTCGTACCCAACGAACTACGGACCTTGCCCAGCCGTTCTCTGACTAAACGAAAAATATGGACATTATCTTCAAAGAATACGGCCGGGTTGTCTGGCAGAAAAAATGGTACTTTCTGCTGGCTTTGCTGGCATTATCCGGCGCGATTACCTTGGATTTATCGGCGCCGATCTATTTCAAGCACATCGCCAATGGCCTTGCCGGGCCTTATTCTGATGCCATCAGGGACGATCTACTTAACACTCTCAAAAACATCGCGTTTATCTACGGCGGTATCTGGCTGTCCTGGCGGCTGCTGGAAATTGCGATTGTGCCCTTGGATGGCGGCGGCGTTAATTTGCTGGAAAAACGCTGCTTCGATGTACTTAAAAAGCAGAAATACGCTTTTTTTGAAAACAGTTTTTCCGGCAGTTTAATCAAGCAAGCCAACCGTTTCTCGCGTTCGTTCGAAATTATCATGGACTGGTTTTTGTTCCAGTTCTTTATGAATATCCTCGCCGTGACGATTTCCTTCGTCATTTTTTACCAGCAACAGCCGGAATTTGCGTTTTATTTCCTGATTTGGGTGGTTGTGTTTGTCAGCTGGAATATCGCGTATTCGATATGGAAACTGCGTTTCGACAAGGCCGTGGCGGAAGGCGATTCGAAAGTCGGCGGTGCTTACTCCGATGCTATCAGCAATATCTTTATTGTTAAGACCTTTGCGATGGAAGCCAGTGAGCAAGCGTATATCAATAAAACTTCTGATACCGTTTACAAACGTAAGAAACTGGCTTGGGGATTGATGTTCGTGTCGTTTGCTGTCCAAGGCCTGATGACCTTTGGTATTGAATTATTGTTGGTTTACCTGATGATCGGCAAGTGGCAAAGCGGGCAGTTTCAAATCGGCGAATTCGTGCTGTTCCAGTCGGTGATGATTATGCTGATTCAGCGATTATGGGAATTTGGCCGCAATTTCCGCAACTTTTTTACCGCGTTGGCCGATGCTACGGAAATGGCCGATGTATTCCGGCAAACCGAACTGGAAATCGATAATTCCGATGCCCGAGCGTTAACTATAAGCGAAGGCGAGATTAGTTTTAACAACATCGACTTTAGCTATTACCCGTCTAATCCTCAGCAGCCCAAGTTATTCGATAATTTTTCCCTGCACATCAAGGCGGGCGAAAAAGTGGCGCTGGTTGGGCAATCCGGATCAGGCAAGTCATCGCTGACTAAGTTGCTGTTCCGCTTTCTTGATCCCCAGCAAGGCGGCGTCTGTTTTGACGGCATTGATGCGCGTGCGTTTACGTTAACCTCGTTGCGCAAACAGATTTCGATGGTGCCGCAGCAGCCGGAGCTGTTTCATCGTTCGGTACGCGACAATATCGCCTTGGATGTCGATATTACCGAAGAGCAGTTGATCGACGCCGCCAGAAAATCGCATAGCCTTGAGTTCATCGAAAAGCTGCCTAACAAGTTTGATACCTTGGTCGGCGAACGCGGCATCAAACTGTCGGGCGGCGAAAAACAACGCATAGCGATTGCCCGCGCATTTCTTGAAGACGCGCCGATTGTCGTGCTGGATGAAGCGACCAGCGCACTGGATTCACTGACCGAAAAACAAATTCAGGTAGCGATTTTTGAGTTGATCAGACATAAAACCGCCATTGTCATCGCGCACCGATTGTCCACGATTTTAAGCATGGATCGTATTGTGGTCCTTGAAAACGGCAGTATTATCGAACAGGGCACGCACCAGCAACTGCTGGACAAAAAAGGCCGCTATTACGCGATGTGGCAACATCAGAGTGGGGATTTTATAGGCGATTGATAAAGTAAATTGATGGGTTTCGCCAGTGCTCTACCCATCCACGAACCTGATTGTATTTTAGAAAATTATGATACATTAATTGTTGTCGATGCTGGTGGGTTCTATATCGGTGTCGACAATAAATAAATAATAAAATCAATAACTAACGAGAGGGTTTACGATGAGTAGCATACTGTCTGAAGTCTTAACGGCTAACCGCGATTACGCAGCTAGCTTCGATAAAGGTGATTTACCGATGCCTCCTGGTCGGCATTTTGCAATCTTAACTTGTATGGACGCGCGTCTTGATCCGGCAAAATATGCCGGTCTGTCTGAAGGCGATGCACATGTTATTCGTAACGCCGGTGGTAGAGCCAGCGACGATGCCATTCGCTCTCTGGTCATTTCCTACAAATTGCTTGGAACCCGTGAATGGTTTGTTATTCATCATACCGATTGTGGTATGGAAACGTTTACAGATGACATCATGCGCGATTTGCTGTCCAGCAGCTTAAAAACGGCCTCTGTTGATGCGAGTGGTTGGCATGATTGCTGTGAAGGTCCGGGGTCTGCGGAAGGCAAATACATCGACTGGTTAACCATCAAGGATCAAGTTCAAAGCGTTAAGGAAGATGTCACTCGTATTAAGACA
>JAUYMX010000315.1 GCA_030699345.1 Methylococcaceae bacterium | reverse complement strand
CATTTTGATTCGCTGCAGGGCTGGCTAAAATGGCAAGAAAGCTTACATCCATTAACCATCGATTTAGGTTTGGAACGAGCCGCTCGGGTTTTTAGAAGTCTTAATCCACAAGGAGTTAAGCCCCCAACCATTACGGTGGCGGGCACCAATGGCAAAGGCTCTTGCGTTGCTTATTTGGACAGCATATATCGAGCTCAAGGATATCGAGTCGGCGCATATACATCGCCACATATCCTTAAGTATAACGAACGGATAAAGATTGACGGACAACCGGTTGCAGATGACGTTATTAGTGCAGCATTTGCCAGAATTGAAGCCGTTCGTGGCGATACATCACTGAGTTATTTTGAATTTGGGACGTTGGCTGCCTTGGATATTTTTTGGCGAGCAGGCGTTGACGTGCAATTGTTGGAAGTTGGTTTGGGCGGCAGATTAGATGCGGTTAATATTGTCGATCCCGATGTGGCTTTGATAAGCAGTATTTGCATAGATCATGTGGAATGGTTGGGCGGTACAAGAGAGGCTATAGGGCGTGAAAAAGCCGGTATTTTTCGAGCCGACACTCCCGCTGTTGTGGGCGATCCCGAGCCGCCGCAATCATTGTTGCAGACTGCCAAAGATAAGCGCGCCCAACTGTATTGTTTAGGCAAGCATTTTAGGTATGAAAAACAGGCAACGGGCTGGCAGTGGCTGGCGGATACGTACCGGATAAGCTCGTTACCTGAGCCAGGATTAAAAGGTGAACATCAGTTTCGAAACGCTTCGACGGCGATTTTTGCAATAACTTGTTTGGCAAAAACGTTGCCGGTGAGTGAGTCGGCAATTCGCCAAGGCCTACAAAATGTGAGCTTGCCGGGGCGATTTCAACTGATAGAAGGTGACCGGCAGGTGCTGTTGGATGTAGGGCATAACCCTCAGGCGGTCAGAACATTAGTAGAATACCTTACTGAATATTTCCCTAACAAACCCATTCACGCAATCTTCTCGATGATGAAAGACAAGGATATTGCTGGAGTGATTGATATTATGAACCCCGTAATTAAGGACTGGTTTTTTGCACCATTGACCAACCCTCGCGCAGTGACAGAGCAAGTAATTAGCGAGATATTTGCAAAAAAATCATTAACCAACGTGACGTTTGGTTTTTCAG
>JAUYMX010000109.1 GCA_030699345.1 Methylococcaceae bacterium | reverse complement strand
CATCCCCCCAAAATTCTATTAATCCGACCCATAAGGTCAAAGTTTTAAAACCCACAAAGGTTCTAGGAGATACACAGAATGGCCACCGACAATAAAAAGAAAAAGAAGCCTTTGGGCATTACTGAAGTTGTTCTGCGTGATGCGCATCAATCTATATTAGCGACACGCTTACGTATAGAAGACATGTTGCCTATCTGTGACAAAATCGATCAAATTGGTTATTGGTCAGTTGAATCTTGGGGTGGCGCTACATTTGATGCATGTATTCGTTATCTGGGTGAAGATCCGTGGGAAAGATTGCGTTTATTGAAAGCAGCTATGCCCAATACACCACAACAAATGTTGTTGCGTGGTCAAAATCTATTGGGTTACCGGCATTATGCTGATGATGTTGTCGATAAATTTGTTGAGCGCGCTGCTATAAACGGTGTCGATGTGTTTCGTGTATTTGATGCGATGAACGACATGCGCAATATCGAGCATTCAATCAAAGCGGTGCTGCGTACCGATGCCCATGCACAAGGCACAATTTCTTATACAACCAGCCCTGTGCATACTATCGATGTATGGGTTGCGTTGGGTAAGCAAATTGAAGACATGGGCGCGCATTCGATTTGTATAAAGGATATGGCCGGCTTGCTAAAGCCTTATGATGCTTTTGAACTGGTGTCGCGTTTGAAGAAAAGCACCAAGATTCCTATACATATGCAATGTCATGCCACTACTGGCCTGAGTGTGCCCAGTATTATTAAAGCTGCAGAAGCAGGCATCGATAATGTCGACACCGCTATTTCATCATTGAGCATGACTTATGGTCATAGCCCCACCGAATCGATTGTTGCTAGTCTTGAGGGTACCGAACGCGATACTGGTTTGGACTTGATTAAATTAGAAGAAATTGCTCATTATTTTAGAGACATCCGCAAAAAATATGCGCAGTTTGAAGGCAGTTTAAAGGGCGTTGATGGACGGATTTTGGTTTCTCAAGTGCCTGGCGGTATGCTGACCAATATGGAAAGCCAGCTTAGAGAGCAGGGTGCGGCAGATAAATTTGATGAAGTAATGGCCGAAATTCCGCGCGTGCGTGAGGATTTGGGATTTATCCCGTTGGTGACACCTACTTCACAAATTGTTGGCACCCAAGCAGTGCTCAATGTCATTAATGGTGAACGTTATAAAACCATTACCAAAGAAACTGCCGGTGTCTTAAAAGGTGAATATGGTGCTACTCCAGCGCCGGTTAACAAGGAATTACAAGCCAAAGTGCTTAATGGCGCTGAGCCGATTACTTGTCGCCCAGCCGACTTAATCGAGCCGGAAATGGACAAGCTGATTGCAGATGTCCAACAAAAAGCATTAGCAGAAGGCATTACGCTGGTTGATCGTATCGAAGAAGATGCATTGATTAACGGCCTTTTTGCTCAAATCGGTTGGAAGTTTTTAGTTAACCGTGGCAATCCTGCCGCTTTTGAACCTGTACCGGATGCACAAGCATTTGCAGCAAGTCAGAAACCGGAGTTGAGTAAATCAGCTACCAGTCAGGTTGTAGAGAGCTATACCGTTAATGTTGATGGTAAAAATTATCACGTTGCGGTGGGACCAGGCGGTAGCGCTTTAAGTATTCAACCTTCAGCGGCTTCTCCTGTGATTTCTTCTGAACAAGTGGCTGGAAACGGTGAGGTTATTGAGTCACCTATGGCAGGAACTATTTTAAAAGTGTTGGTCGATATCGGTAGTCAGGTTGCTGCAGGTGATGTGGTTGTGGTTATGGAAGCCATGAAAATGGAAACTGAGGTGCGCTCTAAAGTTGCAGGCACGGTCAGCGCCATCCACGTCAAAGAAGGTAATGCCATTAGTGGTGGCGATGTTTTGATCAGTTTGTGAAGGATAAACTTATGGAAAATTTGCTTTCACTCTGGCATAGCACCGGCTTGTATAACTTTACAGCCGGTCAGGCATTTATGATGGTGGTGGGTTTTTTGTTGCTGTTTCTAGCAATAAAAAAAGGTTTTGAACCCTTATTGCTGTTGCCTATAGGCTTTGGTGCCATCCTCAGTAATATCCCGGTGGCAGGGATTGCTGAAGAAGGTGGTTTGTTACACTTTCTGTATTACGGTATCAAACTAGGCATTTTTCCATTGCTTATTTTTATGGGCGTGGGCGCAATGACCGATTTTGGTCCCATGTTGGCTAATCCCAAAACACTGCTTCTCGGTGCGGCTGCGCAATTTGGTATTTTTGCATCATTAATAGGTGCTCTCGCACTAAATATGGTTCCCGGTTTGGAATTTACGCTTAAAGATGCAGCCGCTATTGGCATTATCGGTGGAGCCGATGGTCCAACAGCCATTTACGTTGCCTCAAAACTAGCGCCTGATTTGCTCGGAGCGATTGCTGTTGCCGCGTATTCATACATGGCTTTGGTGCCCTTGATTCAACCGCCAATCATGCGCGCATTAACCACAGAAGCTGAGCGGAAAATCGAAATGCAGCAATTGCGGGTGGTGAGCAAAACCGAAAAAATCGTTTTCCCATTGATGTTATTAATTTTGTCTATTTTGTTGTTGCCTTCTGCTACGCCTTTAGTGGGTATGTTTGCACTGGGTAATTTGATGAATGCCAGTGGTGTTGTTGATAGGCTGAGTCAAACTGCGCAAAATGAATTGATTAATGTTGTTACTATTTTCTTAGGATTAGCTGTTGGATCCAAACTTAGTGCGGAGGCGTTTTTGCAGCTGGAAACACTCGGCATTTTGGCGTTGGGTGCAGTAGCTTTTGCTATTGGTACCGCTGCCGGAGTGATCATGGCAAAGATAATGAACAAATTCAGTGATACTCCTATCAATCCGTTGATTGGTGCAGCTGGGGTTTCTGCTGTGCCTATGGCCGCAAGGGTAGCTAATAAATTAGGCCTGGAAAGCAATCCTCATAATTTTTTGCTAATGCACGCCATGGGGCCGAATGTAGCTGGAGTCATAGGTTCTGCAGTGGCCGCCGGGGTATTGTTAAGCTTAGTTAAATAGTTATTTCAATAGCTTTTAACGGACAAAAAACCCGCCTAGAATTTTTTTCTTGGCGGGTTTTTTTATGCGTTGAAATAATTATTTTCAAATATTGAATTTATCTAAATGAGCGCTTTAAGTAAGTTTTTCTAAAATTATTTTTCTTTTAACTATAATTTCGAAGCTGTATTAATTAATAATTTTAATAGATACATTAAGTCAAATCTGAACAATAAAATAATGAGGTAATATTAGTGAACCAAGATAATACTAGCACTGAGGAGCGGCGCCGGTTCTTTCGAATTGATGATGAAGTTAATCTTTTTTATCAAAAAGTTGATGAGAAAATGGTGGTGGAGCCTAGCCATCTTTCCGATAACATTTTAAGCAATTGCTCGTTATCATCAGCGTTAGAACTAATTTCTCAAGATTCGGCTCAGTTGCTGTATCGCTTGGAGCGTAACCAACCAGATGTAGCAGAATATTTGAGACTAATAGACTCTAAAATTGATTTGTTGTCACAAGCAATTATGTTGCAAGGTGGCCAGTTTAAAGAAAACAGTACGCGTAACGCCAATTTGAGCGCGGCTGGTATTGCGTTTGAAGTTGAGCAGCAATTAGAGCAAGGCGATTTTTTTGAAATCAAAATGCTCTTGGTACATTGCATGGCGGTGATTGTTGCCTATGGAAAAGTTGTATATTGTAAAAAAAGTCAGTCGGGTGATGATCAATATCCTTACCTTGTTGGAGTTGATTATGTCAACTTGAAAGACCAAGACCGCGAATTATTAATCAAGCATGTAGTTAAAAAACAACTTCAGCAACTTCGGGACAAAAAAGAATCTGATAATGCTGCGCGTATCTGAGATTTTCATAAATTTAATCTGCCAATGTTAGCCGGATTGTTGCGCTGGGTGTCATGAGTGTCTATTTCAGATAATCAAAAACAAATTCTTTCTTTGTTGGCCGACGGCCAATTTCATTCCGGAACTGAATTATCAGACATTTTAGGCGTGAGTCGTTCAGCTATCTGGAAACATATGCAATTCCTAGCTTCTGTTGGCTTGCCATATTCGGCGGTGAGCGGTAAAGGTTACCGGCTGGAAAAACCTCTTGAATTATTGGCGACACATAAGCTTGGTCAGGTACTCAATAATCAGGCTAAAAG
>JAUYMX010000309.1 GCA_030699345.1 Methylococcaceae bacterium | reverse complement strand
GCGATGATAAATGGCTGCACACGACAGGGTGATGTCAATCGACTCAAAAGTGATGTCATCACCTAAAAAATAATGTTCTGAGACCCAGCCTGCGCTTCGCCTACATACTTCCACGTCAATAACATCCTGTTCGATTAAGACATATTCTTGCAAGCTGGGAATGGTTTTGTAGATAGCCATTTTGGTGGCTTTATCCAGGCGCCGCGTAGACTTGGATAACACTTCAACGATAATCACCGGCGCTTCAGTGAAATACTCATCGCCTTTATCGTCGTCGCATACCACCATCACATCGGGATAAAAAAAGCAGTTATTGGCTTTAACTTTCATATCGGATGAAAAAGTCGTGCAGGGCGTATCTTCTAAATGATTACCTAAAATTCTGGCGACATTACTGGAAATAATATTATGGCTGCGACTCGCACCACCCATGGCATAGACATCGCCATCAATATATTCATGTTTGATGTCGCTGAGTTGCTCACCTTGTAAATATTCACTGACTGAAATGAAATGTTCCGCGTAATTTAGGGCCATAAAAAATCCTCTTACAATGGTACGGTTTTTGACGTGCAACTGAACTGTCATGACGGGCGTCATTAAATTCTAATATAATGCCCCGCCTCATATTTGTTTATTTTCAGGACACAACGCAATGAATCCATCAGAATGGTTTACTGAACAAGCAGCAGGCGCAGGCTCTGCCTTTTCATTAAAAATCAAACGCAAGTTACACGAAGAACAATCTGATTTTCAGTACCTTGAAATTTATGAAACCGAAACCTTCGGCAACTTGATGGTCATCGACGGCTGCACTATGGTGTCCACCCGCGACAATTTTTTTTATCACGAAATGATGAGTCACCCGGCGTTGTACACGCACCCAAATCCCAAAAACGTCTGGATTATCGGCGGCGGCGACTGTGGAACATTGCGCGAAGTATTAAAGCATCCAAGTGTTGAACATGCCGTGCAAATCGATATTGACGAGCGTGTGACACGTTTGGCGGAAATTTACTTTCCTGAATTGTGCGAATCTAATAACGATCCTAGAGCCGACTTAAAATTCATCGACGGCATTAAATGGGTCAAAGACGCCGCGCCTAATTCCGTTGATATTATTATCGTCGACAGCACCGACCCAATAGGCCCGGCCGAAGGTTTATTTGGCGTTGATTTTTATCGTGACTGCTTCAATTGCCTGACTGAAAACGGTTTACTGGTACAGCAAAGCGAATCGGCTTTATTGCACTTAAATCTTATTAAGGAAATGCGCGATGCCATGAGCAGCGCAGGCTTAAGCCACACCCAAACATTATTCTTTCCACAATGTATTTATCCGTCTGGCTGGTGGAGTGCCACTATTGCCAGCAAAAATGCCTTATCAGCATTCCGGGAACACGATGCCAAAAATAAGCCTTTTAACACCGTCTACTATAATGCTGATATTCATAATGCCTCGTTAGCGCAGCCTGAATTTTTTAAACAAGCATTCAACTCAGCGAAATGAAAAATCTAAACACCTTTAAATTGATTGAACGTATCAGCACGCTGGTGCGCGCCGAAGAACGCAAAAAACTCGCCGCACTGGGTTTACAGCCGATTCATATCCAAGTTTTGGATTATCTCAATTCCTGCAACAGTTACAGCAACACAGCGGCGGCCATCACCGAATATTTCGGTTTAACCAAAGGTACGGTGTCGCAATCATTGCTAGTATTAGAGCGCCGCGAGCTTTTGGAAAAAGTCCAGGACAGTGAAGATGCCCGTATTATTCATCTTAACTTGACAGCAAAAGGCTACGAACTGTTGGCGCTTGTTCATGCCGACGATGTCTTTGCCCAAGCTGAACAAGCAGTAAAAAACCAACAATTTAATTCTATCGATAACGCCTTGCTGGCCGCATTGGAGGCGTTACAAAAAACCCACAATGCCCCTAGCTTCGGTTCCTGTGCCACCTGCATCAATTTTGACGTCGAAGACAATCACTATTTATGCAGCGTCACGCGCTTACCGTTGTTTCAAGCCGAAACTGATAAAATCTGCCGGGAGCACATTCCTGCTCATGCGGCTTAAGCGACTCATCCACTAACTATTACGAGAAAATCCATGTTCGATCCAAAAGCCATTGATGACATAGCCAACCGCCTAGCTGGCGCCATTCCACCCGGATTTAACAACCTGAAAGAAGATCTGGAAAAAACCTTTCATGCTATTTTGCAAGGCGCCTTAGGCAAACTGGATTTGGTTACCCGCGAAGAGTTTGAAGTACAAAAAGCGGTACTGGCAAAAACTCGTTCAAAACTGGAAGCACTGGAACAACGAGTTGCCGATTTGGAAGCCCGCATTCTTAAAACTTCGGATGATCAAAACGCAGCGTAAAACAGGCTAAACGCCCATGTCTTTGGCGATTGTCTTCAGCCGTGGTCGTTCTGGCATCGATGCGCCATTAGTTACCGTTGAAGTTCATGTCGCCAACGGCCTGCCTGCTTTAAATATCGTAGGCCTACCCGAGACTGCTGTAAAAGAAAGCAAAGATCGGGTCAGGGGCGCGATCCTTAACTCCCGCTTTGAATTTCCCGCACAACGCATTACCGTTAATTTAGCACCCGCCGACTTACCTAAAGAGGGCGGGCGCTTTGACCTGGCGATTGCCTTAGGCATTCTCGCCGCCTCAGGGCAAATCCCCAATATCGGGCTAGAGCAATATGAATGCGTCGGCGAATTGTCTTTGGGCGGCGAACTACGCGCAATTATCGGTGTCTTGCCAATCGCTATCCAGGCTAGAAATCAGCACCGCAAGCTGATTCTTCCCAACGACAATCTCGCTGAAGCGGCGCTAATCAATGATATTGAAATTATCCCCGCCGGACATTTGTTAGACGTTTGCGCGCATTTGACCGGGCAAAAACTAATCCCCAGCGAGTTCCAATTACCGGCCTCATCTGCTTCCCACATCGACATCGATTTTGCCGATGTCCACGGCCAATACCATGTCAAACGCGCTTTTGAGATTGCTGCCGCAGGCGCTCATAATCTTTTAATGCTAGGCCCACCAGGCACCGGAAAATCGATGCTGGCCTCGCGCCTGCCGACTATTCTGCCGCCACTGACCGAACGACAAGCCCAAGAAACTGCTGCGATAGCCTCCATCAGCGACCAAGGCCTGGATGTCGCCAACTGGCTAAAACCACCGTATAGATCACCCCATCACACGGCATCGGCTGCGGCTTTGGTCGGTGGCGGCAGTAATCCTCGACCTGGAGAAATCTCGCTGGCGCACAATGGCACATTATTTCTTGACGAATTGCCCGAGTTTGATCGTAAAGTGCTGGAAGTATTACGTGAACCGCTGGAAACCGGCCACATCACTATTTCCCGCGCCGCCCGGCAAGTGGATTTTCCCGCCCGCTTCCAGCTAATTGCCGCAATGAATCCTTGCCCGTGCGGTTATCTGGGCGATGCTTCCGGCCGTTGTCATTGCACATCAGAGCAAGTCATTCGCTATCGGGCTAAAGTGTCCGGACCATTGCTCGACCGAATAGACATGCATCTGGACGTACCTCGCGTATCCCACGATATTTTGCGCAAAGGCTCGCCTGATGGTGAAGAAAGTAGTGCCCAGATCCGAGCACGCGTCGTCGCAGCAAGAAATATCGCCATAGCGCGTAGCGGTAAAGCCAACGCCGAATTAACCGCCAAAGAAGTTAAGCATATTTGCAAACTTACTGAACCCGGCCACCAACTTTTACAGCAGGCCATGGATAAATTCGGCCTATCGAATCGAGCTTATCACCGCATTCTGAAACTCGCCCGGACCATCGCTGATCTGGCGCAAGCCGAGCACATTAGCATCAATCATTTGAGCGAAGCCATCAGCTACCGCAAACTGGATCGACGTAGTTAAGTCAATGTCTGCGCACTAAATACCTTAGTTATTACACTATGGTCTACACTGTTGAAAGGTCTATTTAGCCACGCAACCACGCCATGACAAAATCCCTCACTCATTCCTTCGTTTACTCCCAACTCATTATTTGTATCGTCATAGCCGTTGCAGAAACGCTGGTGATGTTGATACTGGATGTACTGCCACAATGGGGCATTACTTTAACTTCATCGCAAAATATTATTACCGATACCGTAATGCTTTCGTTGCTGGCAGCACCGCTGATTTGGCGATTATCACTCCGTCCACTAGCCGTAAAAGTTAATGAGCAACAAGCCGAAAATGCGCTGCAAAGCCAAGAAAACTCACAACTACGTCATGCGTTGGATATTCATGCGCTAGTTAGCATTGCCGATGTTACCGGGTGTATTACCCATGTGAACAACCAGTTTTGTGAGATTTCCGGCTACAGTGAAAGCGAATTGCTTGGTCAAGATCACCGAATCCTCAACTCCCATTACCATGACCAAGCCTTTTTTAGTGAAATCTGGCGCACTATTACTCAAGGCAAGCCTTGGCAGGGCGAAGTGTGCAATCGCAATAAGCAAGGCCAACTTTATTGGGTCGCCAGCACTATCGTGCCGTTATTAGGACAGAATGGTAAGCCGACACAATACATTTCCATTCGCCGTGAAATTACCAATATTAAAGAAAACGAAATCCGCTTATTAACACTGAAGCGCGCATTAGATGCCAGTCGAGAGATGATTATTGTCACTGATGATCACGGCTGTATTCAGTATGTCAATCCGGCGTTATTGGATTTTACCGGCTGGCAAGAAGAACAACTGGTTGGCAGACCGCCCAATATGCTGGACAGCCCTAATGCCGACCAACCAACCTTGGCTGACATGCAGCAGTGCTTACGTCAAGGTAAAGCGTGGAATGGACGTTTACTTAACCGACGTAAAGGCACCGCCCCGTTTAGCATTGCCGGTCAAACCACACCGCCTGATACTCGTGATTACTGGGCCGACGTCAGTGTCACAGCTATACGTGATGCTAAAGATAAACTGCTAGGGTATGTACAAATTCAGCGCGACATCACCAGCCAAGTCTATTTGGAACAGACTCAACGTCTGGAAAATGCCGACACTGCCGCACGTTTGGCAATCTCTGAAACCTTACAACAAACCTTGCCGCTTAATGAGCGCTTTGCTCAGGTGCTCAATATTTTGTTTAACTTGAAGTCCTTTGATCTGCAACGTAAAGGTGGCATTTTTATTAAAGACCCGGATCAAGACTTTCTGGACCTATATGTCTTGC
>JAUYMX010000301.1 GCA_030699345.1 Methylococcaceae bacterium | reverse complement strand
CACCAAACAAGCCATTACCACCTTTGCGAGCCGCCAATCCGAAACCATCAGAACCGGCAGTACCTTCCGCATCCAATCCCAAATCCCGCGCTGGTGCTTCATCCGGAGTATCCGGCAAAGGTTCCGGATCGGGCTCCGGTTGTTCAATCTTTTCTTTTATTTCCGGCTCCGGTGGCTTTTCCACTTTCGGTGGCGGCGGAGGCGGGGGTGGTGGCTTAAACAAGGTAATCGGCTGGATTTTTTTCTCTTGTTTGACCGGTTTATCTTCGCTAAAACTAATGATGACCTTGACCACGTAATAAATTGCAATTACAGCCAGTAATCCACCGATAATCCGCGGCACATAAACCCGGAAATGTTTTTTTTTGGTCATGTGAATTACTTAACAAGACTCTGCGTCACTAAGCCGACTTGAGTAATTTCCAGCTTCCCCAACAGCGCCAAAATATCGATGACGTTTTGATACTGAACCGTTGAATCGCCCTTTACCACCACCGGCAGTTCAGGATTAACCGCCTTGTATTGCAGTAAAGTCGATTCCAACTGTTCCATCGTCACAGGGAAAGTATCCAGAAAAATGGTGCCGTCGGCGGTTACCGTAATGGCTTTAGTTTGCGGTTTCGCCAAACTGGGCGTGTTGCTGGCTTTGGGTAGATTGACTTGCACGCCCTGCACTGCCGCGGTGGTCATCAAAATAAACACAATCAACAATACGTAAGCCAAATCCAGCATCGGCGTGACGTTGATTTCGTCGTAGGCCGCATTTTCTTCTTGTAATTTCATTGGATATTCTCGTTGGTTCAATGGTACGCGGTGCGTACCCTACGATTTATGATTTGTAGGGACGCACCGCGTACCTTTAGGCTGTTGCTCAGGTATGTTGCTCAGTCAATTTGGCAACAAACTCATCGACAAATACATGCATATCAGCGGTAATTTCCTTGATACGACCACCTAAATAGTTGTAACCAAACAGACAAGGAATCGCGACAATCAAACCTGCAACCGTTGCCGTCAACGCGCCAGCAATACCCGGTGCAATCGCATTAACATTAACCTCACCGCTGACCGCAATCGCAGCAAACGTAATCATTACCCCGATAACGGTACCCAACAGCCCAAGAAACGGGCCGCCAGAGATAGCGATAGTCAACAGCACCATTTGTGAATTAAGTTTTTGTAATTCCCTGATTAACACCGCATCCATCGTTGCTCTTACCGCATTCATGGCTTGGGCTGATAACACTTGATCGCTTGAACCTTCGCCTTTTTTCAAGCGCCGATTCATTTCTTCGACACCGGTATGGTAAATGCGGTAAATGGTCGATCCGGCAAAAGCGCCATGCTTGCTGGTAAACGATAACAATAAAGGTGACTCATCAAAGTCCTGATCATCTTCATCGTCTTCTTTGTTTAGCTTATCAATGTCTTGAGACGTCAATTGGCTATAGGCTTGTTCGAATTTTTTGTTCTCGCTATGCACTCGTTGCAGAACGATGGCTTTAATAATCATCACCAACCAACTGACCACAAACATCACCCCCAAAATACCGATAATGACCCAGCCATCGGTAGTGACGTTTTTTAACGAGCCCATAATCAGGGATTCGCCGCCTTCTTCGCTATCTGGCGTCAAATCTTCACCGTAAATCAACGCTGCTGAAGCCTGTCCTTGCATCAGTGCGGCAAAATGCAGCGCATTCTGATCCAGTGCCGTTTTATTGATGCCGAAATCATCGATCGCGCCAACTAATCCACGTGAGCCATCAAGCGCGGCGCCTACACTAATATCGCCATCCAATACTGAAAGACTGGCCGGCAGACTACCCACCGCCTTGCCATCTACATAAAGCGTAAAACCACTGGGAGTTGCCGTCACCGCCACCAACTGCCACGCGGCTAAATTAAGGCCGGTAGGGCTGACAAATTCCTTACCTGCCACCTGCAAAACCGGCGACTGACCTCTAACAGATAAACTTAGCTTGTCACGCTGAAACAGCACACCTTCTATTTGCGCTTGATCGATTTTTACCCAAGCTGACACTGTCCAACCCGGATCAGTGGTCATTTGTAATGAGGGAACTGCAGCAATTCGAACCGACTGTTTACCATCGAACGCGGCGGCATCACCCACAGCGCCGCCTTCCAGCACGGTACTGGTTGCTGCCGCGGGCTGAATTGCATAAGCGGTACTGTCTTTAACCGGGCCAGCCTCGAAGTGATAAGCAACAGACTGTGCCACATCAAAAATACCGGCAGCATCCTGGGCATCAACCGCCTTGGGGTTGCCGTAGTACATCCAAATGGCCGACTCATCAGCTTTAGCAAAGTCTGCGGGTAATTTGACCCAGACCAAGACCATTTCATTTACTGCGTCGATTTTCTCGATATAAAACTTCAGTGGCGTCAGGTCATCGCCAGACATAAAGCGCAAGGCTTTACCGCCCTCGCCAAGATCAGCAAAAAAGCCAAAGTTACCGGTATGCAAACGCACCAATGCCAGCGATTCACCAGGAATCTTCACGCCATCTTGCTGCAATTTTTGGGTATCGATGCTTATTTTCTTACGATACCCCCAGTCGTCATTCCACCAAGCTTGCGCAAGTGCGGGCATCATTAACAACGCGACCAATAAAAAACCAAATCGTCTCATGCTTGCTCTCAAAAATAAATTTATAGCTGCATTATCACAACAGTTCGTTACATGAATATGACAATTAGAGGATTTTTTACTGAAAATACGCTTTAAGAAATCGTTAAAATTTTGTGCCTATTCAGTCCCTTGATTGAGCGGTCATGCGTAGGCTGGATAAGCGGTAGCGCATCCGGCAAATGCAGTGGATACGGTGGATGCGCGTTGCTTATCCACCCTACACGATAAACGCATAGCCTTGTTTGGCTTTGATGAATTTTTCTGAGGTAGGGGCGAATTCATTCGCCCGGCCAGATTACCTTGAAGCTACCAGGCGAACAAATTCGCCCCTACCTTGAATCCAATTTCTCACCCATTAGGACTTTTACGCCTATTCACCAAAACCAAGCACGTCTACACTCAACAGTCCCAATATTGCTTTTGCTAACGCATCACCGGCATCTTTACCCACATCACTGTTAACCGAGCTTTCCGCCCCCTGACTGACACCCGCGGTCGTATTACTGGTGCCTGTCATACCGGCCGCAACACTGGCCGGTGGTGGCGCAACGCCGGACACAGGGCCATCACTTTTAAAATTGCTCGCATTCGCTAAGGTTCCAATAATGTCAGCAAAGCCACCTGAATCAATCCCGGCCTCACCCGCATCAATCACACCATGCGGCGCAAACAAAGAAACGCCCCCCGGTTTAACTCCTTCTGAACTGGCCGCAGTACGAATACCACTACCAGACACCACCGGCGGAAATTCAATTTTCAGGTTGCCGTTCTCATCAAAACTAATCACCGGCGGCGGCGCCGCAATCGCTGATTTGGCACCACGACCGGCATCGATATTGCCTTCAGTAGACAGCATTAAAATATTGCCGCCGTCCAACGCAAATACCCGTGATTGGTTGATGAGAAAATCGTCACGTACCAGTGCGTTTATATCGCCTGAACGTTGCGCGACAATCCCCAATTCAGATGCGGATTTAGCGCCGGAGAAAGAGGCCGCCAACCCGGCATTAACCTGTCCGCCGGGCACTATCAGATTAATATCGCCGCCATCTATGGTTTGGATTTTGCTAAAAAACAAACTGAGATCACCCTTCCAATCACTACCGGGAAACAACGTCTCTATTGCCGCAAATCCGCGTTTAAAATCTAACGAGCCCGCCTTTGCCGATGCCTTACCATTCTCCCTGATCTCGTTGAAAAGCACGGGCTGAACAATAGCGTTAAGCTGCGGCTGAATCGCCACGAAATCTTCGCTCTTCAGCTGGGCAAATGCTTCCATTGCGGCGGCATCACTCAACGAATTGTCATTTAAGGTTTGCCGCATAAAATCGCTTATCAACAATGTAGCCTGTTGGTAACCCTGGCTGTATTGATCGTTGTTTTGCAAATAAGCATCGATAAAGCCCGCATAGTTAAGCTCTCCGTTGGCACCGGCCAAAATAGTTAAATTTGCGCCTTGCTCCGGCAAACTGGTATTAACCACGTTGCCCACTGTCGAAATACCCTCAGATGCCCCCAAATCAACATTGCGACCGGTTTTAACCAGCACTTCGCCAGGGCCGCTGATTTCAATCTTGGCGGAGTTATTCAACAATGCACCGGTCGCTGGATCGCGATCGCTGGTATCACGTAGATCTCGGCCCGCTTCGATTAACGTTACATCGCCCGCATTTACGTGCTGGATAGCCAGCGATAAATTGGTTATATCTTTCCCAGCCTTAACTATCGCCTTTTTCGCTAGATTAAAACCGATGTTTTCTATATCGCCCTGACGGGTAACCAGTCGCGCCGGTTGAGTATCATTTTTATGCACCGGCACGGTGGCATGCAACAGCTTCGGATCACCACCAAACGGATCGATTCTGCCTATGACTGCCGACATATTGCTACGCGTCACCGGAATTACCGCGCTAGGCAATAAAGAACGATCCCCATCCGACATACCCAGCCTAATCCCCACTTCAGCAGTAATGTCCTGCTCGGCAAACAAGCTCAACTCAGCATCTGCGGATGGAAACAGGATGATCTCATCCGTCAGCTCAATATTGCCGCCAAAGGCGCTGGCATGTAGCGATGCAGGATAAATGCGCGCCAGTGTTTGTTGATTACTGTTGGGATTACTTCTCGGAAAAATACTGCCATCTGCGCCTAACAGCACATCACCTGACAACGACGCCACATTCAACGCACTAGCGGCGCTGTAACTGAAAAAATTGACATCCGCTTTGTGCAGGATCATCGGGTCAGATACCCCTGTCAAACTAACGCCGCTTCCGGCATTAATAGAAAACTGAGTATCGCCGATCAATAAATCAGGGCCTTTTTCAAAACTGCTACCGCCAGTCACTTGTCCACCCGCCGTCATCGTGCCGGTGCCTTTGCCTAAATAATAAGTACCTCCGGCAATATCGCCGCCAGCGCTAATGTGCATAGTGCCGCCGCCATTGACTTCAACTTGGTTAGTTAAAAAATTGAAGCTATTGGCCGTGCTGTTATCAGCCGTGCCGACCTGCTTGCCGGTAGTCGGCATCAGCACGTCAAGATTATTGACATTACCACCAGACGATACCGTGACATTACCGCCACCGAAGGATCCGACATTCTGTTGAAAGAACGGTTTGGTTGATTTAGCGGGATTACTTGATGCGCCAGTGATATAGCCCAGTGCCACACCCCATGCTGTCGGTCTTTGCCCGCTATGATCGACTGAGTCAGTCCAGGTACCGATACGTAATAACCAATCGTTTAGATCGTTATTAGCCGCCACTGCGCCATTGATATTACCGCCTGCTACCAATGACAAATCACCACCGGCTACCGGATATTCGCTATAAAACTGCAAGCCGACGAAACGATCTTTCAGGCTACCGTAAGGCGATGTCTCAGTCGGCTGTCCGGCGTTGTAAATTGAAGAGGTATTATCGGTAAAGGTAATATCGCCGCCGGCGTTCACTTGCATGTCGCCGCTGCCGGTACGAATAACGGCATTGGCGCCAATAACCAAATTGCCAGTCTGACCAGCCGCATTAATGTCGGCACTGTTGGCATCTGCACCCGCCACCACGTTGTAAGACCACGATTCACCGCCTTGCAGCTTATCGACAATATTGATCGTTTGTGTTGTACCGGCGGTGGATCCAGGAAATGTAAAGCTTTGGTTTTTAAAGCCATCGCTCAATGACTTATTAACGTTAAAGTCACCGCTGGTTTTAATCACCAGACGGCCTGGCAAATCATCCCAAACATTGCTATCTGCGACATCGTCATAACGCCAGTCGGCAAAATCCCACTTATCTTTCAGAGTTAAATCACCGCTGTAATTGATTTCAACACCGGCGGTCAAACGCAAGCCTGGCGCCATTGCCGCGACATTTTGCATATTCGTGGCTGTCATAAATGCAGCGGTTTCGGCTTTAATAAAATCGATGTCGCCGCTATTAATCTCACCGTCATCACCCAGATCAGCATTGCTGTATTGTTTAACACCCTCTGCATAAAACTTGCTAAAACCACTAACCGTACCGGCGACCGGCTGAATGTTAACGCCAGTGCCGGTGCGTAAAGCACGCAGTGTCACCTCACCGTCCGCACCGCCGTTACCTGAAACATCAATACGCGAACCGCTCTGTAGATCAATACCGCTAATGCCATCGTTATCGCCATCAACCGACGACAACAACACCTGGCCGCCTTTCGCGCCAACGGCCGTGCCTAAGGCTGTCAAATCAGCACCAGCCGCCAAAGTAATGCCATCGCCTGCGTAAAGTTTAATATTGCCGCCCTGTTCAGCCGCGTCGGCATGTATTGCGCCAGCCAAGGTCATCGCACCGGTATCGCTCACTAACGTTACGTTTTTGGCAACGATATTGCCAGCTGCGCTTTGTACGATGTCGGCATTACGGGTACGGAAATAAATCGCTTGGTTAATACCGGCATTATTTAGCGCCGCCATCAAACCATCAAAGTTCGCCGTTGCATCAAACCCACCCACATCTAAAGTCGCGCTGCCGCCTGCAGCCTGTAATTGCCCTGACAACACCACTGATTGCTCAGGCGCTTTTAAAGTAACGCTACCGCCAGCAGCTTTACCGCCGCCACTATCAACATCGACCATGGAACCTGCGGCCATTAATACCTTGCCGTGATCTGACTCCGCTTTAAAATGTCCGCCTGGCGTGTAGTCGAATTGGTCGGCAAATTGCACGGCTCGTCCAGCCAGATCAACATTAGCCAGTTGGCCCAAGGTAACGTCGCCGGTCAAGGCATGCAAACCAAAACTGCCGGACGGTAAAACCGCCTTGGTATTAAAACCAATCGCATCGGCAATCACGTCAATCACACCACCGAAACTACTTACAACCGCAGCCGTGCTGTTCAAGCTATTAAACTGAGCCTGATAACCTGCCGCATTCAGTTTGATATTGCTGCCACCGTCAGCCGTCAACGCCGCTGTCGTTACATTTAAATTGGCGGCAACATCGACACTGCCCTTACCGGCAGCCCGGAATTCTTTAGCTGCGTTAATGTTAACGCCGTTGAAACCTTGAATCGCGAAGTTGCCGCTGCCTACCTTGAAGCTATCGGCCTGCAACTCCAACTGTCCTTGCCCGTCAACAACTTGCTGATTGGTTGCCGCCGCGGTGTTTTGCACAGTCAAACTACCAGCCTGGAGCTTGGCGCTATCAGACTCAGTGCCGTGACCGGTAAATCCTGCCGTATTAATGACCAGGCGATCGAATTTAATAGCTTGCGACTGGCCATTAATATCGGTAATCAATGAGCCGTCCGCATTGACCTGGCCGACATTGCCGTAAATACCAATGCTGTCCCGACCGGTCAGTACCAGTTCGTCGACAGCCAAATTCGCTAATTTTAGGTTGGACAGATTCAGCGCATTGCCGCCTACATTGTCGACTTCACCAATGTTGATGGTATTAGCGCCCAGATTTAACGAGCCGCCCTGCATTTGAATATCACCTAAAATCTCAGTCGAATAACTAGCATCCAGCAACATTGACTCTGATGCTTTTACTGTCGAACCAGCGGCAAGCTTCAATTCGCCGGAAGCGCCGGACGTTTCGGTACGATTTAACACCACTTGTTTATCACCAGACAGCCGCAGCAAGGCACCATCACCTTTGACATTCAAGACACTATCGCCGCTTCGGGCTTGTTGATTGGCATCCAAGCTCGCGCCTGCCTGAACTTCGACCAAGCCGGTTGCTGCCAGTATGATTTCAGGGCCCTGCAAGTGGGTATTAGTTGTAAACACCACCTCTTGAGCGGACACATCAATATCGGTTTCAGCACTGTTGGTTGTGTTGCGACTGCGCGCGCCACCGAGCAACAAACTGTCGACATGTAAATCGCTTAAATCCCCGACCAAAATTTCTAGTATTCCGTCAGTTGGGGTCTCACTCAATTGATTAACCACAGAAATTCGGTTGGCGGCAATATCCATTTTAGCGCCGCGGCCGCCGGTTAAGGCATCAACCATAAACTGCCCATCCATAATCAGTTTTGTTTGCGCGATCAAAGAAATTTGCCCGCCATCCATCGGCAACACTGGCGTCGCTGTTTCGTTCTTCTGGGCGCGTGCTTGGTAAAATTGATTAGCGGTATTTATGTTGTATTTTGAGTGCTGAAGCACATCCGCCCGGCTTTCAATTCGGTAGCCACTGGTGCGCGCATCACGAATATCATTACCCGCAAGCTTTTGGTATCCAGGTACGATAGGCAAGCCATCAACAGTGTACTGAGCCACCGCCAAATCTTGAGTATTGGCTTGCGGCGTGATTAAAAATGCCCCCGGCAACAACGCATATCGGGCCGGTAATATTGCATACTCACCGGCAGGTAATCCCGGACTACCGCTTAAATAAACCGTACTACCGGGCGCGTAGGCAAACCCCTGACTTTCATAATGGTCATACGGGGCCAGCTGTGAACCCAAGGTCGGTAACACAGCAAAGCCGCCTTGATAAGACGCACTGCCGGGTTGTAAGTAATCAAAAGAACCACCTGCGCCAGCCTCAAATTCATATGAAACCAAATCGCCACCACCGGAGATGTCAACCACACTGCCTTGTTTGGCGACAATCTCAGGTGCCGATAACACCATGCGTTTTTCCGGCGCAGCATCGAACACCAGGTTTCTCAAGGTGTCCAACGGATATAACCAATCCAGGCCGCCCTGGGTTACGCCAAATGGAATTGTTTGGCCTTTCGCTGACACGGAAGTCAGGCTGCCGTCCTCAAGCGTTAAGCTCTTGCTTGCTTTAAGGTTAATCGTGCCCAGCGGCGCTTTTAGCACTCCTTTTTGATTGATAACCGCCGCTTCAAATGTCAATGTGCCGCCTGCCGATAATGGCGAGGTATCGGTGTTGCGACCGGTAATATCGATTTTACCGTCGGAGTTGTTTTTAACCGCGAAAGTGAAATCAGTTAATGTTGATGGATAAATCTGGCTGGCGTTTAATGCCAGATCAGCCGCCGTCACTAAGCCACCGGCAAAATCGCGCTGCTCATCAGCGTTACGCAAACCGACGGTGCGAATATCATGCTCACTATTCAACGCAATGCGTTTAAAACCGTCCCACTGGGTCGCGCCTTTTAATTGCAGCCATTTGGCATTGGCGGTGAATTGGCCATTGCCGGTCTGTGCAGAATCGGCAAGCGTCCGATTCAAGGACGATCCCATCTGCAGGAAGTTGGTGTTGAGATTGATGTTACCGGCGTCACCGCCATTATCACCACTAGCACTGATAAGTTTTGTATCAATGCTGATACGCTCAGCCGTCGTTAAATTGACGTCGCCAATAAACACCACCTGATCTTTTGTACTAAGGCTCAGATCGGCAAAACCGCCGGCACGAATACTGTCGGCGTTTAAGGTTGCCTGTCCATTCAGAGCAAGCGGAAAGTCATCACCGGGGTTAACGTCTTCTTCCAATGAACGTCGTGCCACTTGAGTCACATTGATTATCAAAGGATTGTTAGGAAAAGGGACTTGCGGATCATCCGGCGGATTGCGTTTGGCTTGATCCAGCGTGACTTCCAGCTTGCCGCCATGAGCTTTGCTCGAGCCCGCCGCACCACGCAACGTGCCATCCATGACAATGCCTTCAGCCGCTGTCAGCTTAATTTTACCGGCGTCGGAAGCAATGGTTTGCGTCACGTAATCGGCAGCCGCATTCTTTGCCGGTTGCAATATATGCAGCGTTGCACTCGTGCCTGATACATCAAGCAGCGAGCCTTGCTCCAGCACCACTGCACCACGCTGAGCATCAAAACTGATTTCACCACCATTCAATACCGCACCGGTACGATGCCCGAAAGCATCCGCCGGATTCAACCGTGTAGTGCCTTGCGCTAATAATTGGGCGTTCCCACCGACCCAGATGGTTTGCTTAGGATCGTATTCCAAACCAGATGAAGGTTTAATCGCCAGTTTGATTTGACCGGCGGCTGCCTCCAACAAACCACCAACGAAAATACTGCCGGCTTGACTCAACAAGCTGATCGTAGAGCCCTTATCGGTACGTATAGCGCTGCCGGTTTCAATCTTTACCCCGGAATTGCCTTCCATATTGATTTGCAGCGGTTGGCGTAAATGCTCCGGCAATTCAACAACCGTTGTAAAGTCGCGTAATGAACTGCCGGTAGCTTTTGTTAAATAGCCAGGTTTAAGTTGGAGATTTTTCGCCCGCAAATTCAAATTAACGTTAGATTTGACCGTTAAATCGTCAAAATCGGCCACTAAATTAATCTGGTTAAACGCTAGCTTTTGAGAGAAGTCGAAATTGCCATTAGACACACCCAGAACCAACGCCTGATCAGTGACATCATCGGCGGTGGGCGTACCGACAATAATTTTGCCGCTTTCCAGCGTTAAACTGCCGTTCTGTTCCAAACCATAAGCTGAGACTTCTCCAGCTAGCGTCAAGGTCGATGCAAAAGTACCGTCACCTTTAGCCGCCAGCGTGATGTCACCGCCTGTACCGGCTTGCAATTTACTACTCAACGGCAGCCAGGCACCGCCATCGGCACGAATGACTGACCCCGCCTTGACCTTTAAATCACCCTCGGCTTCAGCCTTGACCGATCCACCTGCAATCGCCAGTGGGTCGGTCAATAATGCAGACAGCCCTTGTTTTATGTCGTTAACCCACCGACCCGAGACATCCAACACGGCTCCGGAGTTAATGTTCAGCAAACCCGCGTTTGCAGATAACGAATTAGTCGCCGCTTTTAAGTTGATACTGCCGCTGGCGGCTTTAAAACTGCCGTTAACATCAATATTGCCTGCTTCCACCGCTAAACTGCCGCGAGGTTGCATGGTAATGTTGGCGCCTTCAACCAACGTCGCGTCGCCAAACGTTTTTACCGATACCGCTTCGACTCCGGAATTGCCTAACAATGCTGCAGACAAGATCAGGTCGGCGGGCTGCTGAGCATCACGCTCGGGAAACAGGTCATCCAGGGCAAGTTGCGTCTGCTGGCCCGCGTTCTGAAACTTAACATTTTGCACTGACTGGAAAACCGCCATATCAACATCAAGGCGGCCTCCGAAAGGCGTGTTCGCCAGCTCGCGTTGAAATTGACCGGCACTGCTGCCTGCTATTAGCGTGCCATTCCAAGCCACCTTGGGCGCTTTAATATTCAAGATACCGGCATTTTTACCTGCAACGTAACCGCGCTGAAACTGACCCGCACCATTACCCAACATATTCCAGATTCTTTCGACGCCCCATTTCTTGTGGCTCTCATTAACCTGACCAAAAATAGACACATAATGCTCATTGGGATCGGCATCGCTAATATCAACAATGCGTCCATAGCTAGTCAGCAGCTTGGTGGTATTGATGTAGCCGTCCTGATAAGCCACAGAACCGCCGGAAATATCAATTTTGGCGCCGTCGTTGATAATCAAATCGCCGCTGGCAGTTAGATTAATCTCGCCGCCGTCGCCCAAGCGTTCATTAATGCCACGTGAAATACGGGCTTCTGCGCCGCTGGTATCAACAATATCTGAGCCCTTACGCAAATCCACCTTGAGGGTTTCGCCTTTCAAAACACCGGTTCTTTGTAACGGGGAATCACGTAAATCATAACTTTGGGCAGAAATCTCGCCGACATTACGCTCCATCGCCGCCGCCACATTTTTATAGCCGGACACATCAATTACTGCGCCCTTATCAACAAGAATTCGGCCTTTGGTGCCTTGTTTGGCATCAGCCAAATTATCAGTCGCGGTGATATTTACTTTGCCGCCCGGCACTTTAATGGTGGCACCGGCTTGCACATGTACGGTATTGCCCGTCACCTGCAAATAAGAGTCAGGCTGGGCCTGCTCGTCAATGGCGCTGCCGCCGTCAACATCCGCAACGATTTCGGTAACGCTGCCGGTTGCTAAAGTAGTGGTGGCTTTGGTGCCCAAACCGTCGTTTAGATCGGTATCGCGATCAGTTTTGGTCGCCACCAACTTATTGCCTTGCGTGCCATGTTGCTCTTGCGCCAACAAGCGAATCGAGCCATTGACACTCACCGAGGTCGTTGCTCTGACACGGCCTTGCTGGTTGACAGCAAAACCGGCCATGGTGACGTTACCTTGCCGCGCCAGAATATCACCGGCATTGGTCACCTTACCGCCGGTATCGACTTCCACAACCAAGCCTGCGAACGGGTCATTTTTGTCGGCCGCCTGTAAATAAACCTTGTCCTGACTGGCCGCCAAGATAATCTGGCCTTGCGTATCAGAAGACAACGAGCCTTTGTTCTCGATAGTCGGCGCAACAATAATGATGCGGCCGTTTTTATCGGTGGAAATTTTGGCACCGGCTTCAATCAGGATTTGAGCGTTTTTTGGATCCAGCGCATCGCCTGCCTGCATTGGCTCAATGGCTAGCGCCGCACTACCGTTTTCATCGAATACGCGGGTAATGCCGCGATTAAATACGTCATCAGTGATATTCAGGGTACTGGCAAGTAGACTGTTGGTGTTGACCACCGAATCCTTACCGAACACAAAGCCATTTTTGTTGTACAGATACACTTGGCCGTTGGCTTTAATTTGACCAAGAATTCGACTGGGGTTTTCCTGATTAATGCGGTTTAGTGCGACTGACGAGCTACCGGGCTGCACAAACTGCACAGTATTTTCCTTGCCGACGTTAAAGCTTTGCCAGTTAAGAATGGCTTTATCGGTGGTCTGATCAATACGCAGGGTGTTGCCCAACACTTGGCTGCTGGCGCTACCGGAGCTGACCCAACCTTGTCCCGGCACAGGAACCGGTAATTCGGCATAAACCGGTGCCACTGCACTTGCAAACAAACCACCGGTGATTACCAGTTTTATACATGCAACCGAGGGTTTTAACCTGAACTGATTTTCTACGGGCTTATGTTGAGTTGGCTGCGTTTTCTGAGACATGGGGTTACCTTTACCAAAAATAATTAACACGCTTTAGTTAGTTGCAACCCGGCCGTCTTGCTCAGCAAGATCCGCGGTTTTCTGTCCCCGCCTCGCAACGGGTTTAGCATTAACACAATAAAAATCTGTAACTATTCAGTCTTTAACCTGACTGAAGCCATGCGTTTATTGTGTAGGGTGGATAAGCAACGCGCATCCACCGCATTTGCCGGATGTGCTAGCGCTTATCCAGCCTACACATGACGGCTCGATTCAGTCTTTAACCTGACTGAAGCCATGCGTTTATTGTGTAGGGTGGATAAGCAACGCACATCCACCGCATTTGCCGGATGCGCTAGCGCTTATCCAGCCTACGCATGACGGCTCAATTCAGTCTTTAACCTGACTAAAGCCATGCGTCTATTGTGTAGGGTGGATAAGCAACGCGCATCCACCGCATTTACGCATGACAGCTCAATCAAGAAACTGAATAGTTACCAAAAATCTTTATCCAGCCCGTAGAAGCGGGCCTTTCAAACTTAAAAATCAGTAGCAATATTAAAATGCAGTCGGGGATCGCCGCTTTTTACCGGGCCTAATGCGTTAAAAGGAAACCCGACATTCAATACACCACTCAGATGTTTCCACATCTGAAAGTTCATCCCTATCCCCGCGCTACTAATAAAATCGCCTGAAGAATTACCCGGCAGCGGGTTTTTAACCCAGCCTTTAGCCACGTCCACAAACGTTAACAATTTCAAATTATTAAGATAATCCCAATCAGCGGCACCTAAATGCGGCGAATGCAGCTCTAAAGAACCGAACAAGGCATCATCAGCTAATGACTGTGTTTCAAAATACCCACGCACACTTTCAGCGCCACCCATCGAAAATTGTTCATTACTGATTAGCGGCGTATCAGAAACCTGCCCGGCAACACGGCTGACCGCTTCCATGCCAAACGGCAATTCATGCTGAAACCTAAGATCGCCGGTCAGGTACAAATAATTGGCTTTGGCCAGAAAGCGTTTATCTTCGAATTGCTTTTGATCGTTCAGCAGTCCACGGAACGAAAAATGTGCGCCTACATCGAATGTCGTTTCTGACTCTTTAGTCCGTAAACTGCCGCTGTACTGAGCCATGAACGGTAAATAGCTGATGGGGGTTTTGATATTGTCGGCACCGATCAGGTTGACGTCTTCTTGAAAGTCTTTGTAATCGACACCCAAGGTAGCGCTGTGAAAATAGTCATTTATCGGCGTCAACGGCTTCACTAATCTAAGTCCATAAATATTACCGATACCAATCACCGACAATGCCCCGGCACTGGCAATCTGGGCACTTGACGATGAACTCACCCCATAAAATGCCAGTCGTGCATCGCTACTAAACAACGGCAAGGCATAAGTCCCCGCCCAAACATCAACTTCAGCGCTGTTTTCCGGTGAAACCTGGTACATCAACGAAGCACTGTGCATGGCCTGCCAGAGATTTTCGTAACGTAATGACGACACCAAACGCAAACGACTGGTCGTCGAGGTATTACGGCCGTTGAGTTCAACCTTGCCATGCAATGGCAATTCGTCTTTGACCTTTAAATCAACTTCCAGCGTTCCTGGCGTGTCCCCTGCCCGCAATACCGGCTGAATTTGCCGATCTGGGCTCTCAATGCCCAGTTCTGCCAATTGTTTCTGCATTTTCGGGAAGTTAGGCACATTACCTTCCGCCAACTCCGGCACGGCCGCCTTGATTTTGCCCAGCGAGAAATAACGGGCATCTTTCACTCGTAATTTAGAAATTTTGCCTTCGACTACCTGTAAATAAACGATGCCGTTTTTAACATCCTGTTCAGGAATATCCACGGAAACGGTTTGATAGCCTTGTGTCTTATAGAGCTCTTCTAATGTCGCACGCGCAGCCTCAACATTGTCGACGCTTTTCTTTAGCCCCAAAAATGGATAAATAGTCCGCTCCAACTGTTTTTTGTCGATCAGGTTATTGCCCTTGACTCGTAATTCCAACAAATCGAAAGTAGCCGGTTGCTCGGGCGCAGCTTGCTGTTCAGCCGAAGCATCTTGTGCAGCTTCTACATTAGCTGGGGCAGACTGCGCAGCCTGTTCGGCGAACGCATTACCCACCACTGTAAAAGCACAGCAGACCAGCCAAATTAAAGGCAGGCCCGTCTTAATTCTTTTTAACTGCATGACATCTATTTTGTCTGTGTGTGCCGGTTTTCCCTTTGAAAACCGCTAGTCCGTCATTTTATTGAGCTTACGTTAAGCTATTGTGACAACGGGGTTACGTTCGCTTATTTATTGCCGGTTGCATTAACAATTACCGGCCTGAGCACAGAGACCAGTTGTAGGGTGGATAAGCGCAGCGCATCCACAAGTCGTAGTCTATCGGTGGATGCGCTGCGCTTATCCACCCTACGTCCTTGCTTAGTGCGAATAAATTCGCACCTACATCTTGCTTAGCTCCAACGCAGAAAACCAGCCGTCCTAAAACGGCTGGTTTTATTCATTTTGAGTCATCCTTGACTCAAACCGGGATTGCCCCGGCTTAGCTAAACTTACAAGCCAGTGTCACCTGAACCGATTGCACCATTGTTATAAATGGAAGGTACGCGACAGTTATCAACCGATACAGCAGACGTTGCATGGCTGAATGGATTCACCGGTCTTGTAGACAAGAAAGCACCATTTGGTTGTGGATCATAGTTGGTAGGTACTGCCAAATAAGCGCCTTTAGCAGTTGTAAAAGTATGAGAAAAGCCATTGTTCAACGCGGCCATTACTTCTGGTGCGCCAGATGATTTAATAATCGCATTAGTCAAGGCTTTCAAGGCTGTGTTTTCAGTGCTGTTACTAGAAAAGACATGCGTGTTGCCGTATTGGAAAGTGTTTTCTGCCCAATCGCGGTATTTACCTTTAACCACATTAGCCAAAGTAGGTGCGACACCGTCCAATTTAACAAAGCGGTATTTAGTAGCTGCTGCTGTTGATTTTTCCAATGACTGAATACCGACTGCCCAACGGACACCGTAAGTATTTTCAAAAGCATTTGGAGCGTTAGTACCATCTTGCAATTCATTCAAACAAAGATCCACGTTACCTGAACTGTTGTTTTCGTGAATCATTGGATAGCCCTCACCTTCACCCAATCCCAGGGCACCAACATCACCTGCTGGCTGAGTTCCGGCGGCGGCTGCAGTACAAGGATCAGCTAAGAACTTAATATTGGATTGGGCTTGCGTACCGGAACCGTTTTCACGACGGCAAGTATGCAAATAAGGCGCACCTGGTGCATAAGCGCTAGCGCCGTTTGCAGGGGTATTCACCCAGTCATACAAACCAACCGTACCGACTTTTAATTGGTTCCAATTAACAATGGCACCAGCATGAATAGAAGCCACTTGCGCAGAACTCAAGCTAGGCATACAGGCTTCAGTTTCATCACCCACTACACAAGTAGCAGGCACTGCGCCTGTGGATTTTTGTGCCGCTTGCAACGCAAAATACAAGTTTTTGGTGACAGGCACGCCAAAGGTCAGCGCAGAAGCACTTTTTACCGTCAATTTCGCGACATCATCAATCGTTACATTCTCATAAGGAGAGCCGGTTGACGAATCAATCGGTGCATTGTTACCGCTGAACTGACCAGGATCGACGTCAGAGATACCGAAATCAGGAATATGCACTACATGTTTAGTTGCATCGGCAGGATCGTAAGCGCAGCTAATTTTAGTTAATGCACCCGCGAGAGCAGGAGTAGTCACTGTACATGCAGAGCTGATTTTCAAAAATTCAATCGTTGCAGCCGCTGTATTACCATTAGCTTCAGCCACAATTGGGCTAACACCAAACGCAGAACCACCGGCACTGCGTTTATAGATCAGAATATTGGCTTTATTGCTAGGTACGGCAGGGTTAGTCGTGGCTCTTTCGCACAAATAGGCATATTGCGATATCGCACCGGGATCTTGAAACTTATACATCTTTTTAGAAGTGTCGCAAATTTTATCAACCGCAGGCACTGACGTATCGGTGATTACTTTTTCGATGAATTTTTCTGCGGCAGAAGCACCAGATAAATACAAAATGTTGGTATCAGCTGGGTTAATAACTGGCACGCCATTGGCATCAACGGAAATTGCCGCTTGAGCAGCCGTGGCTGTTAACGCCGCAGCGATGGCTGCGCCTAAAACTAATTTTTTCATTGGATTTCTCACTTGGAATCAGTTAAATAAAGCGGAGGGAATGGGAATGCTAAAACACCCCTCCTAAGTTCAACGCTTAAACAGCAGCGTTTTTACGACGAGTAAGACCTAATACGCCCATCAAACCGGCGCCAAACATCCAAACCGCAGCAGGCAATGGCACTGCTGCTACTTTTAAACTTAGTTCGCTGCCTACCAAATTCCATTGAGTTGCAAATGCTTGAGTGCCTGCATTTGAGTTGTATAACCAAAAATTATTTATGCCCAGATCTTGATAGTCCTTGCCATAAATAAGATTGGCAGCAGCATCACTTTTAGTTCCAAAAAGAGTGCTAAATGGGTTATTTTGATTATGTTGCCCAGTATTTGCAGTATCGCCATCGGCAACTAATGAACTCAACTGGTTGGCTACGATATTAGCTACGCCAGGATTATCAACCCCTGCGCCGCTGTTAATTGCAGATGCATGATTTTTGATAGCAGTTGCAGCTCCTGAAGCAGTTGCAACCGTACTGAATTTGGGCACACTGACAGCGGGACCAGTTGCCAACACCTTAGTACCAAAACCAACAACAACACCATAAACGGTTGTTGCTGTGTTCAAATTACTGGAAAAAGAATTCCACATTGCATTACTAGATAAATCGTATGTTCTGCTAAAGTCAGCGTTGCTGATATTGTCAGTCAGATCGCCCATAGCCAACCCCAAATCCAGGGTAAAAGTTAATTTTTGACTCGAATCATAGACAGACAGATAGGCTTCTGCGGCTGTGGCGCTGCTAGTATTAATACTTGCGTTAGCCGCGCCAGTTGTAGCCGCTAACAAAGCAACTGCTAATAAAGATTTAGAAAATTGTTTCATTGATTTAATGCCTTATGTTTAAAAAATAAAAAGTATTATTTACACAAGGTGATGGCCCAGCCGTCTTGAGTGTTATCTATCAAGACCTGTAACTTTCCGTCCCCGCCTCACAACAGGTTTGGCTTTTACACACTTATAATTCTGCCCGACACCATCTAACAGATAAACACTGCCGCCTACGCCCCCGCTACCATTTTTTTTACCCCGACTTACTCCCTACTATCTTCCAAAGCCCACTCCCTATTCGTGCCATCCTTGTTCCCTAGTTACATCCAATTCGTTAAGTCATAACCCTATTCAGCCGCCCTCAACTTGGTGCGAATTATTCCAGAGTTGTTGTGTTGTTTCGGTGACAGCTTGGTTACAGTTTGATGACATGTATTACATAATCAGCATCTTCATTAACCAACGACGGACGCTGCTCGCCCTAATAATTCCAGCCCAAACCTGCGCTGTTGCAGGCCGAGCTGCCTAAGCGTGCTGTCGAATAAGGCGATAATGTAGGGGCGAATTTATTCGCCCAGTGCGGATAAATCCGCACCTACATCCTAACCGTCATTTCATCCTTGGCGGTCTACTCATGCTTATTGAAAACCCAGTAGGAGCGGGCCTTGCCCGCGATTATCCAATACGGCAATTTAGATTTTATTGTTCGCAGGCAAGGCCCGCCCCTACCATTGCCTGAAGAAGTTCGTTAGCAATTTCGAATACATCAAGACAATCCAATCAGTTATTACGCCACTATCCCTAACACCGCATGTTTGCGGCGAGTGGCGAGCAAGATCATTAAACCGGTAAGAAATACCCAAACTAAAGTTGATAACGGAACAGCTGAGATAGTAGCTACAGCCGCGAGAATCTCTGATGAACCAAGCATTGAAATAACCGACACCGTAACCGCACTAACACTTAAGGTATTAATAATGTTGCTGACGCTAACGCTCCAATCTGCCAGCCATTGCTTTTCACCCATCGCATCCCAAGTCGATCCTGTGTTAAAAGCTAAGGCGCTATTGGCAAAGGGTTCAATGAGTGCTTGCGGATTACCAGCCGGTTTATTAGCGTTAAGCAGCCATAAATTCGTTTGGATCGCCCATGCATTTTTACTGCCCGTCACAGCTGAAATACTGCTTCCGGTTGTCGAGCTTAACGATGCCTTTAATTGATTTGCGGCATTAAAGCCGGACTGAAACCTATCAATAGCAACGCTTTCATTAACAATTAAAAACGATGATTCGTTAAATGCCTTACTTGAAGCGTTGCCAGTATTGACGACTGATAGCAACATCAAGACCAAGCCACATTTGATACAGTTATTTCCTTGCATTAATAAGTCCTTACGTTAATAAGGTGGCAACCCGGCTATCTTTGGAAACCTCGAAAAACCCACTCCGTTCATGGTTCGACAAGCTCACCACGAACGGAACTTATTTATAAGACACCGTTCGCACTGAGTTTATCGAAGTGCAGGGTTTTCGAGGCTCTCCTTTTTAATCGATCTTTTTCATCGATAAAGACCCGAAGTTTTCCGTCCCTACCTCACGATAGGTTTGGCTTTTGCCACTGTTCTGATTTTGAAATAACAACACAGGGGTAAAACGCGCCCCCCGAACCATTTTTACTAAAGACCAAAGCAATCAACCGCTTGGTTTTTTGAATGCCTGTAGATTACTGGTTGATTGAGACATTTCAGTGACAGGCAAGTTAATGTTTTAAGACATGTATTACATCGGGGTGATTTGAAGTTAACGGTAGGGGGGTTGGAATCCGTAATCAACACAACCCATTAATCGGTCGGCACCACCTTAAAAGCGGCACTGGCCGACTGCCCCTGATCGTCAATAACCGCGACTGCAAACTGGCCGGGTTTACCGGGCCAAAATACCGTAGTGCCTTCGCCGATAAAATCATCGTCTACAAACCAAAATAAACGATGTCGTCCGCCCGCAGAGATGGCGCTAAATTCTATGGTGTTTTGCTGCCCCGCCCTGACCGGATAACTCACTCCCGCCTGCGGCGAGACAATCTTGGGCGGATTGGCGGCGGCATTGCTTTCGGTTGCATCGTCACATGAACGCTCGAAGGCGGGTGGATTGTCGCGCCGCACTCCGGCTTGGCGAAAAGACTCTAATTCATCGCTGTCCCAAAATTCTGCCACCCGCGTTTCGCCTTGGCGTTGATCGTCCGGACACAGGCGTAAACCGTTGGCCGGATTAATCCTGATCCGGCGGTGGAGGGTACAGGTTTTAATCGGTGATACGCCCGGAATAATCCAGCCGGTTTTGCCACGCGGACACCAGGGCGAAACAGGCTGACCGGATAACGGGCAGATTTCTATACGCTTTAGGCCGGTGGGCGATTTTGCATCAGAGTCGGCCATCGGACGTTCCATAGCGATGGCATCGAGAACGCCAAACAACAAGGGGCCGACCAATTCCCGACCAACTAAATGACGATTGGGGCTGCCGTCGAAATTACCCGCCCAAACGCCAACCATTAGATCACCCATGATGCCGATGGCCCAGGCATCCTTCAGGCCCGAAGACGTACCGGTTTTCCAGGCGACCGCTTGCTGTTGACCGAAACTACGCCCGCCAAAACTGCGTTGCGGGCGTGGATTGGTTTCCAGCATTTCCCTCACTAAAAACGCCGCTTCCGGCAGTAATAGCGGCTTATTCGCTTGCGGTGATGGGTCGGTTTGGTTTAACCAGCGCAACGCTTTCAACTCGCCATTATTAGCCAGCAAGCCATACAGCCTGAGTAAATCTTCCATCGAAATCTCGGCACTGCCTATCGCCAAGCTCAGTCCGTAATTGGCCGCTTGCTTAGGAATAGGTATGCCCGGTTGTAGTAAAAACTGGTGAAAAGTCGGTTTTTGCAGTTGCGCCAACAAACTGATCGCCGGAATATTACGACTGCGTACCAACGCATCGGTCGCCGACAACGGCCCGTAGAAATTGCGTTCGAAATTCTCCGGCTGGTAATCGCCCATCCGCAACGGCGTATCCTTAACGCGGGTATCCGGCGTAATCAACCCTTGCGCAATGGCCTGCGCATAAATAAAAGGTTTAAGCGTGGAACCGGGCGAACGCGGGGCTTTCAAGCCGTTAACATAGCCTTGAATATCCCGATTGAAATAATCCGCAGACCCCACATAACCCAACACAGACATGCTCGGCGCATGCACCACCATCACACTGGCATTAACAACGCCTTGCAGATGATGCTGGCGTAAAAATCCGGCCAGCAATTCTTCGCTTAATTCCTGAACGGTAGTATCCAGCGTCGAAGGCAGCGTTGCCGCGTCTGGATGAAGCGCATGCAGTCGTTCGGAAAAATGCGGCGCTCGAAACGGCAGATCTTTACGCAACCTAAACCAAAGTCTGTCGAATCCCGGATCATCGCCGTAGGCAGTTCGCCAAGCCTGACGCAGCCGTTGCAACGCCGCCGGAGTCATCGGCGCCCGCGCACTGGGATTTTGTGGAATCAATGCCAGCGCGCGGGCTTCATCCTGGCTAAGCGCCGACACCGGTTTGTGAAAATAAACCCAGGCGGCAGCGCCCGCGCCTTCAATGTTGGCGCCGTAAGGTGCAAGGTTTAAATAGGCCTGCAACAGTTCGGTTTTGCTGAAATGCCGTTCCAGCCACAAGGCATAAGCCATCTGTTTCAGCTTGCCGGTAACGGTATCCGTCTTCAGCCGCCAACGCTGGCGGGCCAATTGCATAGTTAATGTCGATGCGCCCATCCAGCGATTATGGGGAACCAGACTGCTCAAAACCGCTCGGCACAAAGCTACCGGATTGATGCCAGGATGTTGATAAAACCAGCGATCTTCGTAATGCAAGGTGGCATTTTGTAAGGTTTGCGGGAGCTCGACCAGCGGCGTCCATAGCCGGTATTTTTCATCAGACGTCAGGCTCAACCGCAACAAATGGCCGTTGTTGTCGGTAACGGCATAAGAGCCGTTGGCGCGGTTAACCAGCAGGGGTTGAGGGGTAAGACCCAAACCCAGCCAGATCAATAGCAGTAACACAGCGGCTAACAGTGCTGGCTTGATTGGTGACAGTTTCAACGCGTTAGCGGTAAATCTCATGTATTTTGGCTTGCCTTGCTTTAAGCGCCCAAGATGGGTTTCACTGCGTTCTACCCATCATACGATCCTAATTATTTTTGCTAATTCTGAAGTTTGTTATCTTTTGTTTCGTTAAAGCCTAAATATAAGTGCTGTAGCAGTGCCAAGTTTTTTTCAAACGTCTGTCCATTTTGTCGGTTTGTCATCGCCTCAATCAGCCGATATTGTTTTTGTTCGCCAGTTTCTATGCTTAAAATTTCATGCAATTTTTGTTTGGTTTGCACTGAAACGATACCAGCAATATCGCGGCCTAAAAGTCTTGCGCCTGTCAGCTCGAAATCAAAATCATCATCTAATAAATCGTTATGTTGCTCTGTTAATCTTTCGGTATGCCCTGTGTCCAGATACCAGCGTAAAATAAAAGCTAAATCAATGGCATCTTTGTTATGTTCTGATGACCGATCCTGCCATGCCATTAGCTTTAAAATCACCAGTGCGGCGGGAGTGACAACTTGAATTTCTAATTTGGGGTTTTCGCGTAACCTGACGGTTTGGGTGAAGTAAAAAGCATCATTAAATCCTGCAACATTCATTTTTAAGCTACCATCCGGCGGCCAGCTAATATTGCTTTCATTTTCAATAGCTCCGAATGGGACAATGTCTATTGGTATATCGTTTTGGTAGTACACAACACGTTGCATCATTTTATCGATTACAAATTGTCCTGTTGCTATTAATGCGTTTTTTAGGCTTTGAAACTCAGTCCATGTTGCAACTTGAACTGCTAAATCAATATCTCCTGTCGCCCTGGATGCTGGTATGCCGTAGCCGTATTCAAACACCATGTCTCAGGCTGTCGCACCAATAACAAAAAATTTCACGTTGTTTTGGTTGGCTACTTCTTTAATCAATTCATAAACTTTGATTATCGGCTCGCTGATCTTCCCGGAAATGTTGAGCAAGTTTTTGTTCATAAATAATTTGAGCTGTTTCAATGTTTCTGGGGTCGCCGGTTGCCATCAAGTCGGCGTATATCAATATTGGGTTAACAATATCTTTTCTATTTTTTTCACTCTCAACGTCCCAAAAAGCATTGAGTATTTCCACGTCGCCGTCTGGATCTTTTCTTAATTGATTGGTGATTTTTAGCTTGGCCGCCCATTTTTCCATCACATATAAAGTGATGATTTCCGGTTTTAAATAATGTGTTAACTTATCGGCGGCTACTTCACCTCCCCAGTAAGCTTGTAAATTATGCAAATCGGCTGTCTGCCACCAGGCTGGGTTTGGCGCTTTGTACCTTCCTGTTTGCAACTTGGGACGTAACTTTTCTGAGTAGGCAATAATCCAGCGCTCTAACAATTTCTGTTTATCTTTTAAGCGGCGACCTCGATTGCCCATATCGACAAGGTGTCCTAGTTCATTAAGGTCTGTCATTACCCAGCCTACCGTGCCCAATGCAACACCTGCTGTTCGAGCAATTTCACGATAGGGCGCATTAACTAGCTCTGGATTGCACAGAAAGGTGTAAATAATCTTCAGTCCTGTGGGTTGAAATGCACGGCCTAGAGTACGTATAACTGGCTTTTCTGTCGGCTTATTTCCTCTAATGAATACAAACACGGGCTTTTGGTTTATATATGCGTTACCTACAGTATCCAAAAACCAAATATCCTGTTCCTTTAGTTGTTCTGCCAATTTTGGATTTACATAATCAGCAACTATAAGTAATCGCCCCGGAATATCCTTTAGCTTTGACAGCATAAGTATCGTAGGTGTCGGCCTAAACTTAACTTCAATAACAAGTGGTATTTGCTCACCATCAACATATAAGCTGCCTGTTGCATCAAAAATTAAGTTTTCTTGCCTATACTCATGGCGCTCTACCCCTATCACGATGCCTGTAGCTAGTGTTAATGCACTTATCGCACCACCTAATATGTCTTGTTCTTTCACCTATATATCTCTTGAACACTTTTGCATGTACATTATTTTAGTCAGTTCACAAATAATGTACATATATAAAAAATGAACAACTACCTATTGCTTACTGCTCTTAAATTTAAGACTGCCTTCAGCATCTATAGCACGTAATAATTTAGCGGCTTCTTGTGGCTCGGTTACGGCTGCAAAGTTACCGGATGTGGCTGGTGGCATTGCACCTTTTAAATCCGGACTTATATCTCGGTCGGCTCTTCCAGTAGCGATGGCATAGCTCGTAGGCTGGGTAGAGCATCGCGAAACTCAGCAGAGACTCAAGATTAACCAACCTGCAATTTACTCGAATCATTTGCCGGACTTACCTCGCAGCATGTTCTTTTAGCCACGTTTTGAGTGCGTCGTTCATCCGTGTTTGCCAGCCGCGACCAGTGGATCGAAACGCTTCCAATACGTCCTTATCAAAACGGATGGCAACCTCCTCCTTATTTCCGCTGCCCGCTGGGCGTCCAGCCCGGCGTTTGGCGATTGCTTCCCGCATGACAACACTGGCGTCGGGGGCGTCCTCGTCATCTTCGGGTTCTAAACCGGCCAATTGGTTGTGGTGCAAGAACTCCAGATCGGTTTTCGATTCGCCGCGCTCACGAGCGGCGCGCATTTCTTTAACCGTCATCGTAGTCATTTTCAAACCAGCCATGCCGGTTATCACTCCTTCACCTTAATAACATCCGCCAGCCCCCGGTACAGAATTTCAGTGTCATACATGCCTTCTGCGAACACCGGCGGCACTTTGTACGTTCCCGAATTCAGCGGTTTTAAGCGGAATTCGAAATATTTTTCACCGCCGTCCAGCGCACCGAACAACACCAAGCGGTCTTCTTGCACGTCGATGTAATCAGGTTGCCATAATGGTTTTTTGTCGATTGGCAGCGATTTACGCTGCGCCAAGCCTTGCTCGCTGAGGTCTATTTCAAAACCGCCGGGAATCAGCATGACGACGGCAATGTCTTGCATGGCATGGTCCGGATGCAAGGCCACACGAATGTGCAATTTATCCTGCAAGCCGATTTGTTCGACTTTTTCGCCTTTTTCGTTGAGCAACTGACGGTTGATGGTCAGTTTTTCGGCAATGGCGGCTGTTGGCGCGGAACGATCGTAACCGCGTTCACTGAGTTGATAATACAAATTCCAGGTGCCTTCGCCGCGTATTTCCAGCGGCCTTGTGGTTGGCGACAGCAATGTACTTTTGACGGATTTACCTTGCAGTTCCAGTTGCGCCAGCGGTGTACCGGCCAGTACGGTGAAGGCTTGTTGCTGGTTCTGATCCTGTCCATGATCAAAGCGCGACCACAGACTCCCCAAGCCCAGCAAGGCCATGGAGCCGCGGTAAGAATTCATGCGTTGTTTAACCAAATCCTGAGCCAATTCGAGGAGATAATGACCGAATTTCGGGTCTTTACTATCAATCAATTCCGGCAGGTGTTTACCCACCAAATAAAGATACAGGCTTAGATCTTCCGGATTATTTTGAATATCTTTGGGCAGTTGGCCAGTGGCTTGCCACTGGCGCTGAAACTCGCCAAAGTGGCGATCGGCATCCTGATCCAGATGATGCAGCTTGTAAGCAGCGCCGATAAAAAACCGGGTTCGGCTACTGATCGGGTTGCCACTCGCCTGACTTTGGGATTGCAATTCGGCTTCAAACGCACGTAAGCGCTCGGCGACATTCTGGCCGTTGCGGGCCAGCAAATAAAACGCATAGGCTTGGGCGTCATGCTGGTACTGCTGCGTTTGCTGACTTTGCGAATATTCATCGGCAAAATGCAGGGCCCGCGTCAACATGGCCTCTTGTACTTTGTAACCGCGTTCCCCGGCCTCCAGCAACAAATGGGTGGCGTACATGGAATAGAACGGTTCGCCCTCGTCCGCAACGCTCCAATAGCCAAAACTACCGTCATGTTTTTGGCGGGTTTGCAGGGTGTGTATGCTTCGATCCAACAGCTTGTCGACATCCGCCGTTGATAAACCCAACTCAGGATTAGCCCCCAGCACGGCAGCCGGGAATGCCTGACTGGTGATCTGTTCGGTACAGCCGTATGGATAGTTTTTCAAAAAATCAACAATACCGCGCAAATAAGCCGCCGGTGTGATTGACACCGCCAGTTCGGCATTGCGCTGTTCGTCGTAAAGCTCGCGTTTTAAATCCAGGCTGCGGGTTTTACCTTTGCGTTGTTCCTCAATGGTTAATACGCCGCCTTGCAGCGTGGTGAGCAAAGGTTGCGATGGCCGTATGCTCATTTCCTCGCTGTAATCAGCACTTTTTCCGCCACCTGTAACTTGATAACGCACGTTGATTGGCCCGAGTTTATCTTTAACGCGGGCATGAAAACGCACGGTGCCGTCCTGCCCTTGCGCCAACGCCAGGGGCTGCGGATTAGGCGAGAGCAATTCCAGCGAATCGCCAGCGACAACGCTAACCTGCAAGGACTGGCTACCGGCTTCGCCGCTATTGTTGGCGACCAATACGCCCATATCAAACTCATCGCCCGGCGCGGCAACCCAGGGCTGTTGGGGTTGAATCACATAATCCTGGCTGGCAACGGTTTTAGTCACCGGCACCGCCAGTTTCCCGGCATTAACAGCCACGGCGATGACGCGAATGCTGCCGTTAAAATAATCCGGCACGGGTATCGACAAGTTATGTTCGCCGGGTTGCGCGTCGATAATGCCGGACCAGAATGCCATCGGCGCTTTGTGCTTGCGGGCAAACGGATTTTTATATTTGCCCAGCATTGCCGCGTTTTCATCGCCGCCGGGTGCCGACAGGTTTTGCACTAAAGCAAAGTCCGGCAGTATCAAATCAAGAATCTGGTGGGTGTTGACTTGTAAGGCGCGTTTGCGGAAAAAATAATCCAGCGGTGTCGGATTTTTGTAATGGGCAAACTGCAATATGCCTTCATCAACCGCGTACAACACCAGTTTGGTCGGCTCTTTAACGCTGTAACGGACATCAAGAGGTGTGCCCGGCTTTACTGTCTCAGGAACATTCAGGCTAATCTCCTGCGTAAAGCGCTGCTTGGAGATACTGAACGGCATCACGCCATAACTGAGCGGACTCATGTAGATTTCTTTGGAATCCAACGAGCGCACAAAAGCCACGGAAAGATAGGCATTGCCGCTGATGTTTTTGGGCAAGGTAATACGGTGGCTGGATGCGGTGGTGGTGGTTTTAAACCATTGATTAGTCAATACGCCATCCTGTTCAACGGTGATCAATCCCGCACCGACGTAGGGCGCGACAATCTGCAGTTCTATAGTTTCTCCGGGTTGGAACTCCTTTTTGTTCAGGGTCAAATTAAGCTCGGCATTGTGTTCGATGTTGCGCGAGACATTACCTTCGCCTGCGACCGTGTAATCGACACGATTTAATTCTTCGCCCTGCGCGTTCTTGAAGATTACAAAGAACTGGCCGGGGGCTTCGCTAGGTAATACAAAGCCAGTCACGCCGTTATTTAATGACACGGCTTGGGTTTTGCGCAGCTCCTGGCCTTGCACCGATTGATATTGATACAGCCCGTCGTCACGTTTTACCAAGGTCGAGACATAGCGATTTTCATAGATTTCCGCTGACAAGGTTTCCGCTTTGCGCGGTTGAAAATCGGCCCCCAAGGCCAGCAATTCCAGAGTACGTTTCGTGTCTTTGGGTACGTAATCCAACGCACCGTCGGCACGGTAACCCAGCAGATAAGCTTGTCTGGAAACCAGCGTCGACGCCATCGCCACCACTGAACGGCCCGCGCCTTTTTCAAAGCCTTCGCCAGCTAAGGCAATTTCATAGACCGGTTCGGTAATCGCCGCTAACGGCAAATCGAAAATAGCTTCGCCCTGCGCATTGGTCGTTAACTCGCCCAGCGTTTGAGGAATATCGGGAATGTTTTCTACCACGGTCGGCCGAAAACGGTAGTCGGCATAGCCCGGCACAATGCCTGCCCAAGGGCGTGCGGTCAGTTCCAGTTTGGCAATGTTACCTTCGGCTGGGGTGCCGAACAGATTACGGACCGTCACGCGGGCTTTGGCCGCCTCAGGCACCAACCAGCCTTTGGCGGGCGCTGTCGGAATATCGGTTTTAACTTGCAGTCGATCAGGTTGGAATTCTTCTACGCGGACACTGGTGCTGCCTAACGACTTTTTATTTTTGTCGTTAATAATCAGCTCAATCCGGTAGCTGCCGGTTTTGCCGCCGTCAGGGCTGAGCCAGTTTATTTCTTCAAAACCTTCGGCACCAAAAGCCAAGGTGCGGCTCCAGACTTCCTGGTTTTCAGGATCGGTAATGATGGCTTTTAACGGTAAGCCGGAGGGTAATGCCGACCAGTCGCGTTTACGCAGGATGACGCCGACATGCACTAAGTCGCCGGGCCGGTAAATGCCGCGGTCGGAAAACAAATAAGCTTGCAGGCTGTCGGCATTGTCTCGCAGCCCGTCTATGTCAAAACGGGAAATATCCAATTGCCGGTTGTCGCGGTTATAGGGCAGAAAAGACAGGTCGCCGTCTTTTTCCGCCAAATAAACGGTAGGCGTTTTTTCCGCCGTCAGGCCTTCGGTGGTCGGGAAGCTGATTTTGCCTTGGCGGTCAGTTTTGCCAGAAAAAAGCGCCACGCCGTTTTTACCCAGCAGGGAAATTTGCACATCGCTAACCGGTAAGCCGGTACGGAAAGACATCACAAATATATCTTGTTGACCATTGGTGCTGGTTTTGACGACCAAGCCCATGTCGGTGAGCAGTACCAAGCGTTTATCCTGGGTAACGCCGGATGTTTCGCTGTCGTCGCTGTTATCGACACAAGCGGTTTCATCTGCATGCTCGTCAGAAGTTTGGGTATCTGCACTGGCAGTCGTGTCTGCTGTATCTTTGTCTTTACACGTATCCGGTTTTTTCTCCGCTACCGAGAGGATAAATAGCCCGCGTGGCGGAAAGCCTTTGTCGCGGGTAAATTTACCGAAATCTACCGTCAGGTAATTGCGCTCCATGGTTTTGCCGGGCGGCAAGGTTTCGTCGTATTCGAATTTTTCGGCGAAATGTTCGATAGGCAACTTGAATCTTGGGTTTTGAAAACTGCCGGACGTAAATTGCACAATGTGCTGCATGTTATGCGGCAACACGCGTTGTAATTCGACATGAATGTTATCGATGCCGCGTGCAGTCACGCCGAGTTTTTTGTTACCGCTTAAACTCAGCAGCGCACCTTCGTGGAGTATTTTCAGTTCGCGTTTGTTGGCACCCAGCTCCTTAAGATAGCGGGCGTCTTTGCTCAAATAAAAACCGTCGATGCTTGCAATGCCTTTGTTGACCTTGATAAACAATTGTTGATTTTCGGGCGCGGCAAACGTCAGGTGCTGAATTGTTTTATCTTCGCTGCCGGAATCTCGCCATTTAACAGGCACGGCTGTCGATAGTTTGATTACCTCAGCATCTACCTGATTGGCGCTTTGCCATTCGGTAACATCTTTTTGCGCGCATAGCGCCGGTCTGGCGGGATTTTTAATCTGACAATCCGGCAGTAAATAAACCTCGACGGCTTTTTCCAAACCGGCAGGCTCCTTAAGCGCCACATTGGTTTGCAGCATAATCAGGCGTTCTATGCTGTCGTCTTCTTTAATAACGCTATTTACGTCGAGTTCGGTGACCTGCAGATAGTCAAGCGCACCGGGAATAGCAAGGGTGCGCGAACTTCCTTGGGCCGGTTTGCCTCCTGAGGCGGCGGTAATTCCATTGTCGAGTGCAATCTTGATTTCGCTGGGTTTGTCGGCAATTTTTAACGGTACGGTTTTGAGATAAGCCAAGCGGGGGTTTTTGTCGTCGTAGCTTATTTCATAAGCCACCGCATCTTGAAAGGATTTGGCAGGCAGCAACCGCGACCATGCCGATGTTTTAGCTGCAAGACTGTCTCTTGATGGCGGATAACTGAAAATTAACGTGGCTGTAGCGCGTTTTATTTTGGGATCAACCGGGTCGCTGTAGAGCTGAATGGAGTTGATAGCAGCCGACATATCCAGGGTTGTGAGGCTGGCGCTATAGTCTGGTTTGTTGAAAATCAATGTCGGGAAAACGCTCGCGGCGACCGTGACTTCATAAGGCGAGCCGGGTTTAAATGCATCTGGGGATTTCGGTGTAAAAATCAAATCCGGGCCTTCCGCTGACTCGCCCACCTTCCAACTGCCTTCGAGCTCAGGGCTAATTTTGGCGCCATTGGTGACTACCTGACCGGCACCAGTTTTTTTTGCTGATTCGGTTAACGCTTCGCCAGTGAGACGAACGTTGAGCTTGCCATCATCCATGCTGATTTCAATGCCGTTTACGGTAGGCTGGGTGTTGGCTTCCGGCTTATCCCAATCGCCGCGCACCATCGCCAGCTCACAGTCGGCACCTGTTGCCAGCTTGGCATTGATAACACTCTGATCACGCGTTTGTAACTGGACGCTGCCCGAATGGAGTTTGGCGATTATTTTCGAATCTTGGCTGGGGCGTACTAAAAAATCGGTGCTGGCGGTAATCAGCGTGCCTTGATTAGTATTAATGCCAATCTCAGTACCATTGTCTAACGCCGCGGTAAAAGAGGGATTAACCAGCGGGTAGTTAAATTCCACCAACAATTCCAACGCGCGGCGCAAGGGCGCATCGTCACTGTCTTGCCATCGACACTCTTGCCGTGTGATTTGCATTGGCGGGGTGTGGAACGTCAGGTTTTTCTGACTGAGGCGGTAGCCGGGATAGAGCTTTACTTTATCCAGCGATATTTTTAGCGTGGTATCGGGTTGTAAGGTTTTATTGGCAGGCAAAAACACCAGTCGGGAAGGATCTTGCCAGTGCCATTCGCCTTCTATGGCGGGTTCAAGTTGCGGCGTTGCGTCTAACAAAGCTTGTCTGTTGTCATCCGGCGGCGCCAGTGCATCCGTAAAATTCAGGACCAGCGCTGGGGTCCAATGCTGGTGGTTTAACAGGTAAACCGCAGGCGGCGCAGCTGTTTTCGTCTCTTCCTTGCAACCCGTAAGGATTAGTAAAAATACTAAGGTCAATAAAACGCTAAAAACATTTTTACGTGGAACGATTCTCATAAATCGACTATCCATAAATTTGGTTTGGGCTGGGTTGGGCTGGTTTGGTCTCCGTCCTCCCTGAAAGAGCGGCATTTAAGCGGCAAATCGAATGCTTTAATTTCGTACCTAACTGCTGAGTACTCACACCGGCGAGCAGAGAAATTAAAAACTAAGCCAGCAGTGGTCAAGTTTTTTCGAACACCGGCATAGGCTGACGTAACGGTCATCTTTCAATCATAAAAATCATATCGCGGATAGCTCAACTACTTCATGACAGGAGAAATTCCGGACTATTTACAATAAAGTCTTAGCGGCAAAGATTTGTGAATTCGACCCTCCCCTTTTAGGCGCGTGCGTTGCATTGACGTAATAATACCAATCCCAATAAGTTTTTAATTAAATCCTATTAAGTTAAGCCGTTCGTGGTGAGCAAAGTAAGCCCCTTTTCGGCGGCATGGCGTTACCAAGAAACAGACGCTGATTGAGGCGATTTTTAATTTTATTGCCCGCTTGTAAATAGTTGATTTTATAAGCATAAAAAAACTGTTTCTTGAGAGGCTGTAGGTGCGAATTCATTCGCACTATGCGGATAAATCCGCACCTACCAGGTCTTGCCTAGTCGTCAAAATAGGGCACCTCGAAAAACCCTGCACGTCGATAAACTCAGCATCCACAGGGCATAAATGCGAACGGTGTCTTAAAAATCAAGGAGTTCCGTTCGTGGTGAGCAAAGCAAGCCCCCTTTCGGCGGCATGGTGTTGCCAAGAAACAGACGCTGTTTGAGGCGATTTTTAATTTTATTGCCCGCTTGTAAATAGTTGATTTTATAAGCATAAAAAAGCTGTTTCTTGAGAGCTTGTCGAACCATGAACGGATTAACAATTCACCCTTCGACAGGCTTCACCACAAGGGTGATCTAAGGACAGGCGAATGGTTAATCCTTAACGTTGAGCTAGCCTTCAACAATCTAAGAAACAATAAAATATGAATTTATTGGGATTGGTATAACTCCTCAAACTTCATCATGCGATGACTATGCGACAAAAGCATGACTGCTTTATTGATCATCTCTACGCTCAAGTAACTAACGGTTAAAACTCAATCTACAGATAATTTCACCTGATCAAGTGGCTGTTATATAGCTGTAACATTGATGCTTTATTCTTGATAGACCTAATTACCGGGTTAAATAACCTGATTTTTTGCACTACTCAAGTGCGCCAGGAATTAAGCCTTGATCGAAGATGATGACAATTTAAAAAACGACAAGAAACATATCGTTTCTATGCGGTTAAATAATGCAGACCGGTTCGCGGTGCGTTCAACTGCGGTTCGGCTGTTCGTTCGCGAGTCGGAACTGTACCGGTTTGCGATCTGCCATTTATTGAGCCGACTAGATAAACTGCATGATGAATCATATACCGGCAGTGACTTGCTGCCGCTGTTTCTTGAGTTCCGGGAAGAGCTCAATATTCATCTTGGTTTAAAGAAACATCAGCTGTTTAAAATTTTTAACGGCAAGAGCACAAACCCAGACAAATTCGTGGCGATGGTTGATATAGAGTTGTTGTTAATGCCGCACCATGCTGTTCGCCAACGCTTACAGCAAATACCCGAAGCGCTGGATGACCGACAAGACGATACCAACGGGTGGCTGCGTCAGTATTTAAGTAAGAAGTATTGTTTGGTCGGGGAATTTAATTGCGCAGATTAATTTGCCGTTACTACTGCTATTGCACAATCCACCTACAATTTTAAAAACAAAAACGCCAAACCCGATGTACTGGGTTTGGCGTTTTTGGTTGTAGCGTTGGTGTTACGGAGTAAAGCGAGTCACCGGCCCTTCGTTAGGCAAGCCTGCTGGTGGCGCGGGCGCACCGCGTTCAGCACGTTCGCCACTATCAGTGTAATTGCCCAGCTGTTCATTCATTTGCCGAGCCACATCTTCGCCTAAGCTTTTCGACACGGCTGAAATGACTTTTCCTCGGCTAGGAACTACCCGACTACCTGCTGAAGCCATCCGCGCATCTTCACCTTCGCCAGTTGCACTAAATGCAGCTTTTACTTCAAAAGTGCGCGTGTTGATCAGGCTAAACTCAGCAACCAACATTAGACTAAAGGTGTTTGACGAGGTATTTGTGCCGATAATTGGGTTCAATTCATCTCTAAATTCAAGCTCGGTGACGGTGCCAAAAAGTACGTAGTCGGCGTTGGAATAGTAGCCTTTTTTGATACGGGCAATAATATCGAAGATTTTTTCACTGCCTTTGCTGGTATATGGTTTGGCTTGAGTTAGTTGAAAACCGCTGGTTTTAAGGATTTCGCCTTTAATATCACCCACAAACTTGCGTAACTCGCCATATTCTATATAGCTATAACTACTTTCAACTTCGGTGTAATCGGTTTGAGAACGTCCACTCTCGGAATAGCGACTGGAGCTTGAATAGTTATTTTCACGATCGCTCTGACTAGCACGGGCAGAAGACTTGTTGTGATAGTCAACGACATGAAAATAACCGCTGACTCTTTCCGAATAGGTCAGGTCGGTAACGGCAATTTTAGCGGCCTCAGCGTTACCAATCATTAACAGCGGCAACACCCATAAAAAACTTAACGATTTCATTATTTTCACCGTTAATACAATGACTTATTGGATGTTTTTCTAATTTCTTTCTCGTCTGCCCATTCCATCACGCCAGATTCGTTGTCAATTAGCTGTAAGCTGAATTTGTAATACACGTCTTTAACATCATCAGCACGTTTAACAATGGAGGTGATGGTGCCTTCAATACGAAAATCCGCACCTTCCATTTGGCCTATTTTTTTGGATTTGCTTTTTTTGTATAGATTGCCTTGGTTTTGACGAGTTATCTCATCAACTTGTGTTTGCATCCCGCTGGTGTCCACCGCAAAACGTACCAAGCCGCTTTTGAGTATTCTGGTACGAATAGAATCGGTAATAGACTTGGTATCAATGTATTCGCTGGTTCTGTTTTTTACTTCAGCCACGGTGACTAAAGGGCGGGATTTTGCCGCCAGCACGGGCGATTGTAATAACGAACTGGACATTGATTCGGCGATTGATTGCAAATCAGTTGAGCCAAATTCATTGGTTAAAGTCTCAACGGTTTTACTGTCACCGTATTCAACGTTGCCGGAACTTAAGTTAGGCGACTTGGTGGCACAACCGGTAAGCGCAACCGACAGCGCCAGGGTAATAGCCAGATTTACATGCAGATGTTTGGATTGATTCATTGGTTAGTCTCGGTAAATTGAATTTGTGGTTAAGGACGATCACCGGTGTTGTCGGTACTGTTTACCTCCAACTTAAAATCGGTTGCTTGCGGTGATGGTGCAACAGCTGACAGCGTTTGTTTTTGATAAGCGTATAGCACTAAAGGCTTCCAAGCTTCCTCACCTAAAGCAAAACCGCTGGCATCGACCCATTTAAAGCGATAGAAAAGTTGCTGATTATCATCATCTGTATTGGTGATTTCAGCTTGAACGAATAACAGATGATTTCTTTTGACTGCTTTTAAATCGCTCACCTGGAGATAAGACATTTCCCCCAGTTGTTCGAGTTTGGAATTGATACTGCCCGGTTGTGGCGGCGGTGCATGGTTGGTACACGCGGTTAATAGACAGGCACTGGTTAGCATCCCTGTGAGTAACGCTTTGTTAAAGGTCTTCATCAATTTATCCTTATTAAGGTTTTTGGTTGATTACGAGTTACTTCTTCTTACTGGATTTTTTCTTTTTACCGGCTTTTTTCTTCACTATCTGATCGGCAACGTCTGGCGATTTGTTGATACTGACTTGCGCATAGCCCGGCAATTTATTGCCATAAATTGGTTGCGACCAATAAAGTTGATTACCGACTTGCCTAGCAACCACTAAGGCATGAGAACCTTTAATATCGATGGTTTGCTTAGTTGATGTCCCCGGCAGCACTATTTCATGCGAACCCGATGGAATGATTGCTCTGGCGGCGCTGATATTCGCGGGTAACGTGCGCCAGGTACGCTCATCGGCAGATTCGGTTACAACGTTAGCTACGTTTAACGCAATACCGGCTATGGCTGCTGCACCGCCCTGATCCATTAAGACTTTTTGTGAGGTGGTTTTGATTGCCGCGCGCACAATGCCTCTAACAATAATGCCTGGCATGTCATCTTTTAGCGCTCTTTTAGACATGGTATCCAAACTGGTAATGGTAGCCAGCGGCAAGTTATTGCTGCCATCAATCGTTACCATATTGGGTGCAGTTGTGTGAGTTGGGTCAGTGCGAAGTATCGGGAAAGAAATAGGAATCACCCCCAGGTTACTCACGATGACAGGCACGGGGATCATGATCGATTTGAGTGCCGGCGCGCTGCCGGATTCGACCACAAAAAGCACATCGGTTTCGCCTTGTTTTAACAAGCTCGGCCGAGTTTCCAAGCCCGCTAAGCCATCTTCGAGAATTTTTAAATTGGGCTGCAATTCGGCGGCTTGCCGATAACCTGGCGCGGCCAAGCCCGGCTCGTTGAGGGTTTCATAAACAAAACCGGCCAAATAATGACTAAACGCACTTTGATAACCGTTTTTTAACGCCGTTACTTCCGGGGCGTTTAAGGTCTCAACCGGGTAACCATTTAGATCTTTGAAGGTGGTTGTAATGCCTTTTTCTTTACTTTCTTTTTCTACTGCTTCAGTTTCTTTAGCCCTGACTTCGGCAATAATTGCTTCGCGTTCGTGGGTTTTCTTAATCTCGGTTCTGGCCGAATCCCAATCACCGCTAAGAATGTGACTTAAAGCAAGCCGGGTGGACAGCATTACTTTTTCGTAATCATGACCATCATATCGACGCGTTTTGTCATTTAATAACACGGCCCCTGCTGTTTCTGCCACCGCACCAAGACGAATCTTGGCTTCATTTTCCCATTCGTCGACCAAATGATCGGCTAGTAGCGACGTGCTAATACTGTCTTTATATTGCTTATTGAGACGTAACAATTCACTTTTTTCCATGTAATACAGCAGGTCTTTATCCGCCCCGGTATTATTGGATTCGAGCTGTGTTATGGCTTGATCAATGTGGCCTTGACCGACCAAGTTTAATGTTTGAGAAAGTTCATCATCGTAACTACGCATTACAGAACAACCAGACAAGGTCATTAGCATTGCAAGAGGTAAAACAACTATTTGCGGTTTGGTAAACAAGACCATTTAAGCTCCCTAATTCGTTAATTTTTTTTTAATCCAGCAGCGGGAACGAATAAGTGCAGCAAAAATGCTAACCCCATCACAATAGCCGATGAACTCAGGCGATTGTAGTAGGTATTTATACCTAGCTCAACCAATCATGAGGTTTTAAATAGCTTGCGTAAAGTTCTGCTTCCGGCGAATTGGGTTCCGGTTGCCAGTTGTATTTCCAGTGCGCAACGGGTGGCATGGACATTAAGATTGATTCGGTACGACCACCGGATTGCAGGCCAAAATGGGTGCCGCGATCAAATACCAAGTTGAATTCCACATAACGACCGCGACGGTACAGCTGAAATTCTCGCTCTCGTTCGCCATAAGGTGTGTTTTTGCGTTTTTGCACGATAGGCAAATAAGCATCAATGTAATGGTCGCCGACACTTTGCATAAAGGCAAATGAGCGCTCAAAGCCCCACTCGTTGAGATCGTCGAAAAACAGTCCGCCTACGCCCCGTGTTTCATCACGGTGTTTAAGATAAAAATATTCATCACACCATTTTTTATAAAGTGGATAAACGTCAGCACCAAATGGATCGCAAGCTGCTTTTGCTGTTTGGTGCCAATGCAACACATCTTCTTTAAACGGATAAAACGGCGTTAAATCAAAGCCGCCGCCAAACCACCAAATAGTGGGTTCACCCGGTTTTTCAGCGATTAAAAATCGCACATTGGCATGAGACGTCGGTACGTAAGGATTTTTCGGGTGAATAACCAGTGACACGCCCATCGCCTGAAATTGCCGGTTTGCCAGCTCCGGACGTTTGGCCGTTGCCGAAGGCGGCAAACTAAAACCGGACACATGAGAAAAATTGACACCACCTTGCTCAAAGACTTTACCACCACTTAACACACGGGTCCGACCGCCACCGCCTTCGGGGCGTTTCCATGGATCTTCAATAAATCTGGCTTCGGGCTCTTCACCTTCCAAGGCTTTGCAAATGCGGTCTTGCAGGTCGAGCAAATAGTTTTTAACGTTGTTGATGTCGTCGTTGTTCATAAGATTTGGATATGGGTTGGGAATTATTAGCCCTGACGATAAATCAGTTTTCCAGTCTGTAAGGTATGAGTCACTTTACCCGTCATGGTCTGCCCCCAAAACGGCGTATTGAGTCCTTGGCTATGCCAAGAATCGGCATCGATTTGCCAGTTGAGCTCGGGATTAAACACACAGACATCGGCATTAAATCCAGGCGTTAACGCACCACTGTTTAGTCGCAAGATGCGCGCTGGATTTGTGCTCAATGCGGCGATGCCTTGCGGTAGCGTTATTTTCTGTTGTGCGACCAGCCTGAGCATAAGCGGCAACAACGTTTCCAATGAGGAAATTCCGGCTTCAGTTTCCGGAAATGCGCCCAGTTTGGCATCCATGTCATGCGGCTGATGATCCGAGCAGATGGCATCCAGTGTGCCGCTGGCAAGCCCCTGCCTTAACGCATTTTTATCGGCGTCAGTGCGTAAAGGCGGCAGCACATGGTAGCTGCTGTCAAATGGCTGGATGTCGTTTTCGGTTAAATGCAATTGATGAATCGCGACGTCGGCACTGACATTCAAGCCATATTTTTTCGCTTGATGGATTTTAATCACTGCACGTTTACAGCTGATTTGACCAAAATGTACCCGGCAACCGGTGAGCTCAGCCAACTCTAAACAATGCGACAAAGCAATGGTCTCTGCGGCTTCTGGAATGCCCGGCAAACCGTAGCGGGTGGCAAATGCACCTTCATGGGCGCAGCCTTTGTTGCCTAGCCAATAGTCGTTGGGGCGAAATATCAACAGCAAATCATGGCTGGCGGCATATTCCATCGCGCGCCGTAAAATCAGCAGATTTTGCACGGGCTGGCTGGCGTTGCCGACCGCAATACAACCGGCTTGTTTAAGCGACAGCATTGAGCTTAATTCAACCCCTTCCAGTTTCCGGGTGAGCGCTGCAATCGGGTAAATTTGTTGGTAACCGGATTTTTCCGCCAAATCCTTTACCAGCTCGGCAACGGCAGCGGTGTCAATTACCGGCACAGTATCCGGTTGCAGGCACATGGTAGTTACACCAGCGCTGGCAGCCGCGGCTGTTTCGCTTTTAAAAGTGGCTTTGCGGCTTTGTCCGGGTTCGCGTAACCGTGTACTTAAATCGATAAAACCGGGGCAGACAATTTGATTGGTGGCATCAATAACGGTATCGGGGCTGAACCCGGCAGGCTCGTTGGTCAAAGAGGCAATTTTGCCATCGGCAATATACACAGAGCCGATGCGGTCGATGTTATTAGCAGGATCAATAATTCTGCCGTTTTGGATATGGATTTGGCTCATCAATTACTCCCTACTATTGCCGACCTGCCGGGAGCAGCCGCTGATGTTTGCATGGCCATTGCCATAATCGCCATACGCACAGCAATACCGTTACTAACTTGCTTGAGAATGACTGATTGCGGACCGTCGGCAACTTTGGAATCGATTTCCACCCCTCTGTTGATAGGGCCTGGATGCATAACAATGGCATCGGGTTTGGCAATTTTGAGCTTGTCTTCCGTCAGGCCGAAGCATTTGAAATACTCACTTTCACTGGGCAGCAGCGCTGAGGTCATTCGCTCTTTTTGTAAGCGCAGCATGATGATGACATCGATGTCCTTTAGGCCTTCGGTTAAGTTATGCGACACGGTCACGCCTAGGCTTTCCACGTGGGCCGGCAACAAGGTTTTCGGGGCTATAACACGGACTTCGGCAGCACCCAAAGTGTTGAGTGCCTGAATCTGCGAACGGGCAACCCTTGAATGCAAAATATCGCCAATAATGGCCACCCGCAGAGTGGAAAAATCCTGCTTGATCTGGCGAATGGTAAACATATCCAGCATCGCTTGCGTGGGATGCGCATGCTGGCCGTCACCGGCATTGATTACGCTAATATGCGGCGCGGTATGCTGGGCAATAAAGTGTGCGGCGCCGCTGATTGCATGGCGCACCACAAACATATCGACAAACATTGCTTCCAGGTTGCGGATGGTATCGAGCAGGCTCTCGCCTTTAGACGTCGCCGAGGTAGCAATGTTCATACTGAGCACGTCGGCAGATAACCGTGTCGCGGCCAGTTCAAACGTCGTGCGAGTACGGGTGCTGTTTTCAAAAAACAAGTTGACGATGGTTTTTCCGCGCAGCAGCGGTACTTTTTTAACCTGGCTATCCGACATGCCCGCAAACGATTCGGCGGTATCGAGAATTTCAGTTAATAATTCTTTGCTTAGGCCTTCCAAAGTTAAAAAATGCTTAAGTTTGCCTTCCGAATTTAATTGCAGATTGCTAGACATAATTTATGCGGCGGCATCGATAGATTGAACATGTATACCCAGTGGTTCAGGGCCGGTAAGTTTAATGCGTTGTCCTGGACTTAAGCTAATGCGCTCGCCTACACAATCCGGGCAAAGCGGAATTTGTCTGCCGTCACGTTCGATTAATACCGCCAGTACGACTTGATCGGGGCGTCCGTAATCAAAAATCTCATTCAATGCAGCACGGATAGTTCTGCCGGTATAAAAAACATCGTCCACCAAAATAACGTCGCGGCCTTCGATATGGGCAGGCAAAGCACTGGGCTTAACATTAGGATGCACGCCGACTTGAGAAAAATCATCCCGATAAAACGAAAT
>JAUYMX010000299.1 GCA_030699345.1 Methylococcaceae bacterium | reverse complement strand
CAGTATGTTAATTAGATTAACAGGTGGCGTTGTTTACGATCCTGCCAGCGGGATTGATGGGCAACAGCAAGACATTTACATTCAGGATGGACGCATCGTCAACAAGCCGACTGGCGATTTTCTGATCGATAAGGAATACGACCTGAAGGGCAAAGTGGTGATGTCCGGCGCGATCGATATGCACACGCACATCGGCGGCGGCAAAGGCAATATTGCCCGGACCTTATTGCCGGAAGACCATCGTCAAGATCCGGTAGCCAGCACGCATATCTGCCGTTCCGGCTGCGGTCATGCGATGCCCAGCACGTTTGTGACCGGCTATCGTTATGCTGAAATGGGCTATACCGCCGGTTTTGAACCTGCCGTATTGCCGATTAATGCCCGTCAAGCGCATATGGAAATGGGCGATATTCCGATTCTGGATAAAGGCGGTTACGTGATGTTGGGCAGCGATGATTATTTTCTGCGCTTGCTGACTGCCAAAAAAGATCAAAAAGCCATTAACGATTATGTGGCTTGGACGATGCATTCCGCTAAAGCGATTGGCGTTAAGGTGGTGAATCCCGGCGGCATCAATGCGTTTAAATTTAACCAACGTAAACTCGATCTCGACGAGCAAAACGCTCATTACGGTGTTACTCCCCGCGATATTTTGCACGTGCTGGCGACAGCGGTTAAAGAATTGGGCGTGTCTCATCCATTGCATGTCCATGGCTGTAATCTTGGGGTGCCCGGTAACGTTCAAACTACGTTAGATACTATCCAAGGTATTGGCGGTTTGCCGATGCACTTGACGCATATCCAGTTCCACAGTTACGGCACAGAAGGTGATTTCAAATTTTCTTCCGGCGCGGCGCAAATTGCCGAAGCGGTCAATAACAATAAAAATATCACCATCGATGTCGGGCAGATTCTGTTTGGTCAAACAGTCACGGCTTCCGGCGACAATATGCGTCAGCATGCTAATCACAAGCTGGCCAGCCCAAACAAATGGGTGACCATGGATATTGAGTGCGATGCCGGTTGTGGCGTGATTCCGTTCAAGTACAAGGATCAAAGTTTTGTCAATGCTTTGCAATGGGCGATTGGCTTGGAAACCTTCTTGTTGGTCAATGATCCTTGGCGTATTTTCTTAACCACCGATCATCCCAACGGCGCGCCGTTCACCAGTTATCCGCATTTGATCCGTTTATTGATGGACAGAACATTCCGTAACGATGTGCTGTCCACGCTTCATCCTGAAGCACAAAAGATGACCACGCTGGCGTCAATAGAGCGTGAATATACCTTGCAGGAAATTGCCATCATGACCCGCGCCGGTGCGGCTAAGCTGATTGGCCTGAAAGACCGGGGCGGTTTAAGTGCGGGCAATTGGGCGGATATTACGGTGTATACCGATAACGTCGATCGTCAAAAGATGTTCGAAAAACCCGATTATGTATTTAAAGACGGTCAATTGGTTGTCGTTGACGGCAAGGTGGTCTCTATAAAATGGGGCACAACGCACGTCGTTCAGCCTGACTACGATCCATCGGTCGAAAAAGGTTTGAAAGATTATTTCGATCGCTATCTGACCATGAAGCTGGGCAATTTTAAGATCAGTGATGATGAAATTACCGAAGACGGACGCGGCAGTATTACTGTGCATCCGCTGAATGGAGATGTGGCATGATTATTAACGGCGTAACTATAGACGCGACCTTTGCAGAAGCGTTTCCGATGAAGGCGACCCGCGCCATCATCACTGCCCAAAATGAAAAATGGGCGATGATTTCCGCGCAGGCGATGACAGGCTTTGCTACTTCGGTCATTGCTTGCGGTTGCGAAGCAGGCATAGAACGAGTGTTGGATCCTTCTGAAACTCCCGATGGACGGCCTGGCGTGTCTATTATGATTTTTGCAATGGGCGGTAAAGGCTTGGCCAAGCAGCTGGAAACGCGGGCAGGCCAATGTGTATTAACCTCACCGACATCGGCTTTGTTTGCCGGTATCGACGGCGGCACACGCATCGCGTTGGGTAAAAACCTGCGTTATTTTGGCGATGGCTTTCAGGTGGCCAAGCTCATTGACGGGAAGCGTTATTGGCGAATTCCGGTGATGGATGGCGAGTTTTTAACCGAAGCCACTACTGGGCAAGTCGAAGCAGTGGGCGGTGGTAACTTTTTAGTGCTGGCCGAATCACAACCTCAAGCCTTGGCTGCTTGCGAAGCGGCGATTGAAGAAATGCGCAAAATTCCAAATGTCATTATGCCGTTTCCTGGAGGCGTGGTGCGTTCGGGCTCTAAAGTCGGTTCAAAATACAAATCCTTGGGTGCATCCACCAACGATGCTTTTTGCCCTACCTTAAAAGGTGCGACCAAGACCGATTTGTCGCCTGAAATCGAATCGGTGATGGAAATTGTTATCGACGGTTTAACTAAAGAAGATATTGATAAAGCCATGCGAGTGGGTATTCAAGCTGTATGTGATTTGGGTGCCGCTAACGGCATTAAACGCATCAGCGCTGGTAACTATGGCGGAAAATTGGGCCCATTTCACTTTCATTTACAGGAGATTATGGCATGAGTGCCTTAACCTTTACGCTAAAACACAGGCCGGATCAGCGTGTGGATATGTCGCCGCTAGTACCTCATTTGCTCGAAAATTTAGAACCTGTTCAGATTGCTGCGCTGGAATTACAAACAGGCAAACGCAAAGTAAGAGTTGATGAGCTGTTCACGATTTCAGGTTCAGATACCCAAGCCATTATTATTAAAAACAGCTTCGCAAAATTGGATTTTATTGGGAAAGAGCTTCAGGGCGGTTCAATCAAGGTTGAAGGTGATGCGGGTGCTTATCTGGGCTTTGGTATTAAGTCTGGCGAAATCGTAGTTGATGGTGATGTCGGTCTTTACGCCGGTTGCGAGATGAAAAAAGGTTTTATCAAAATTACCGGAAACGCTGGCGATTTCTTGGGTGGTGCGCTGCCCGGTAATAAAATGGGCATGAAAGGCGGCACTATTTTGGTAAAGGGTAACGTTGGCGAACGGGCCGGAGATCACATGCGTCGAGGCAATATTTTGATTGAAGGTAATGCCGGCGATTATTGCGGCTCGCGCATGACCGCAGGGACTATCGCAGTCATGGGTCAAACCGGTCGTTTTTTAGGGTATGCGATGCGTCGAGGTACCTTGTTGCTTTGGAATCAGCCGCAATTGTCAGCCAGCTTTAACGATTGTGGAGCGCACACGTTGGCGTTTTTACCCATCCTGTTTGCATCGTTCAAAAAACTGAATTCCAAATTTGCTGATGCCTCAGTCGCGTTTAATCGCGTCCAGCGTTACGCAGGAGATATGTCAGAGATTGGGCGAGGTGAGGTGCTGGTTAAGCTGGGATAATGGTTTAAAACGGATGATCAAGCATTTCTGCAATTGTTAAAAGCAAATGTTGAGATTGATCTCGATTCAATATGGATTATTTAGATGACAGTAATTGAGCAATCTCAACAGGCAAATTCAGGGTCGGCCAAAAGCACTACTAAGGTGTTATTTATTGACTTGGAAAATTGCCCTAGCCAAGTTAACGAGTTGATTAATCATTTAGAGCAGTATTCTCAGGTAGTTATTTGCTATGCAGCAAGCGGGGCTAAGGTTCCAGTAGATTGGATTGTGTCGCTAACGGCTACGGTGAATGACAATCGCTTAAAAATTCTTAAGATGCCAAATGGTGGTAAAAATGCCGCAGATTTTGGTATTGCTTTTTGGGCGGGTTTCTTGATGGCTCAGTTGCCAGAGTATGCGCATTTTGACATTGTTTCTAACGATGCCGATTTGGATCATGTGGTCAATTTACTAAAAAGCCAGCAGCGTAGTGCGAAGAGAATTGGCACTAACAAAAATACTCAACCTGTAGTTTTAGAACCTGGACCATTACAAAGTAAACAATCCTACTTGCAGGAATATTGCATTCACTTGGTGAATCATCATAAAAACCGGCCAGTAAAAAAAGAAACGCTGATTAATAGTATTAAAAGCAAGTTTAAGGCTGATTCTTTGAATGTAGATGATTTATTTGAGGCTTTAGTTAAACAGAGCATTATTTCTGTTACCGACAACAAAATTACTTATAACCAACAAAAAATAACCAAATTTGCTGGTTTGTAATCTAGTGAAAATTTATTTTTGTCTTGCTGTTAGCACTACATGACTTCCAAATTGACCACTACAAATCATAGTCGTGATATTGCGGGCTTGAAATACGTTTATCCTGTCATTTCGCGCAGGTCGGGAGGGTTGTCGATAGGTATTAATTTCAATACGAATAATGCTTGCAATTGGCGCTGTATTTATTGTCAGGTGCCCAATCTTACTGTTGGGGTTGCGCCGCCGATGGATTTTGAGTTGCTGGAAAGGGAGCTCAGGTTTTTTCTTGATTACGTGCTTAACGGCAGTTTCTATCATGACTTTCAGGTTGATAAAATCAATCGCGTTATCAAAGATATTGCTATCTCCGGTAATGGCGAGCCGACCAGTCTCAAGGGGTTTGATAGAGCGGTATCATTGATAGGTGATATTGCCACAGAGCTGGGCGTTTTTCCTGTGAGTCGTTTTGTGTTGATTACTAACGGCAGTCTGGTGCATCGAGCTGAGGTACAAAGAGGTTTGAAAAAACTGAATGAGTACGGAGGTGAAGTCTGGTTTAAATTCGATAGCGCTACCGAAGAAGGCCGACAGTTAATCAATCATGCCGGACAAAGCTGCCAGTTGAGTTTGCAAAATTTGATGTTATCAGCTGAGCTATGTCACACCAAATTGCAAACTTGCGTGGTTGATTATGATAGCGGCGGATTGCCATTATCTGAGAGGGTCGCATTGCTTAATATGCTAAAGAAGATTAACAAGAGCGTTAGGCTTAAAGAAGTTTTGCTCTATACCTTGGCGAGGCCTTCATTTCAGCCAGAGTCTGTTAAGTTAGAGAAACTGTCAGCAGAGATATTGAATGAATTTGCAGATCAGATTAGGCAATTAGGATTTACCGTGTCTGTAAGTAACTAAATCTATGCGTGGATGTCTAGTATTGATCCAAGCATTTTTTTGTCAGCAGTAATTAATTTAGCAGCGACTGATGTTTCTAATTCGGCTTCTTTCAAACTCAATATAGGCTTGATTACATCTGATGAGTTAAATTCAGAGCTGCCGATTTCATCCTTTTGAATTGGTAGTGTTGCAATGGTCTGCGCAGCATCTGATGATTTACGTTGAGCATTGTTAATTAATAAAGTGGCGCTACTTGATGGAGATATGTTCATTTCAGTACTCCTGTGACGTATTTAACTTTGATTATCTTAATGTGTTAATAATAGATTGAACGCACTAAAAACCAAGTCATTGCTGGTGATTTTTCATTTACAAAGATCTTTTTTGTTTAAATAAGGTAGTTATAGCTTGTTGAACTGACATTAATACGGCTATAATCGCTTTTCATTCAAGTGCGAATGTGGCGGAACTGGTAGACGCGCTGGATTTAGGTTCCAGTAGGTTATCCTGTGAGAGTTCGAGTCTCTCCATTCGCACCACTTAATTCAAGTTACAAAGATTAGCGAATCATCGTTAATTTTCAG
>JAUYMX010000274.1 GCA_030699345.1 Methylococcaceae bacterium | reverse complement strand
TCGCTAGATATGCTCAAAATCCAGCTTTCTCTTCCTCAAAATGTAACTGACCAGCCATGAATTCGCTTAACGCATTTTTTGACGGCGCAATTTTGCCGAGTATTAATCAAGTCAGCGTTTTTCTTGTCGCTGTCTGGCACGCTTTTATTGCCAATGGCAGTTTTGTCCTGAAAAGTTGGATCGATGCTCTGCTGGATTTTGCATTTTATTACCCATTATTCATGGCCTATCTGTGGATGATTGGCGCTTTAATTTATTACTTTCACTGGGAAAAAAACGCTGCTTATGATCCCGAGCATTTACCTGAATTATCCGATTATCCAGCGGTATCGATTATCGTGCCCTGTCATAACGAAGGTCGCGATTTACACGACACCATCGAATACTTGTTGCTACAAAAATATCCAAATTTCGAAATTATTGCCGTAAACGATGGCAGCACTGACAACACCCTAGAGATTTTGCTAACGCTTGCCGAACAACATAAACAAGTCCGTGTTATCAACCTGGAACTTAATCAAGGCAAAGCTATTGCGATGAAGACCGGCGCCTTGTTTTCCAAAAACGAATATCTGGTGTGTATTGATGGCGATGCGCTACTAGCACCAGAAGCAACGCATTGGATAATGCAGCACTTTTTGTCCGGTCATCGAGTGGCCGCTGTGACTGGCAATCCACGAATTCGAACTCGTTCGACGCTATTGGGTAAAATTCAAGTCGGTGAATTTTCGGCCATCATCGGTTTAATCAAGCGGGCGCAACGGGTTTATGGACGTATTTTTACTGTCTCCGGCGTTGTTACTGGTTTTAGAAAATCGGCGCTGCATCGGGTTGGCTATTGGAGTAACGACATGGTTACCGATGACATAGACATTAGCTGGAAGTTGCAGCTGGATCATTGGGATATTCGTTTCGAACCGAATGCTTTGTGTTGGATACTCATGCCGGAAACTTTGGGCGGCTTGTGGCGGCAAAGGCTCCGTTGGGCGCAGGGTGGGGCGGAGGCATTAATCCGTTATTACAAGAAACTGGGATTATGGAAGTCGAGACGAATGTGGGGCGTTTATTTAGAATATCTCACCAGCGTTTTTTGGTCTTATACCATGATGGCGGTTTTTATCTTGTGGTCGTTAGATTGGTTTGTTGAGTTGCCTGAAGCGTTGGTCATTCCCACGCTAATTCCTAGTTGGGGCGGTGTGCTGCTGGGCATCACTTGTTTAGTGCAATTTGCGGTAAGTTTGATCATTGATTCACGCTATGAAAAGAACTTAGGCAAAACTTACTACTGGATGATTTGGTACCCGTTGGTCTACTGGATAATCAATGTCTTAACTGCGGTATTTGGTTTAATTAAAGCAATTCTCAAAAAACGTAACACTCGTGCTGTCTGGGTTAGCCCTGATCGAGGTATCCGATGAAAGACCTCATCATCAATACACCATCGCTACAAAGCATCAAGCAAAAATACGTATCAGCGTTGTTTACCTTCGTTTTTTGGGTGGTGTGGATATTTTTATGGACGCCGCTGGTGACCTTGATCGGGTGGGTATTAGGGGTTGATTTAGTGATTTTCCAAATGATCGAATTAGGCGGCTATCAAGGCGTTGTCGCAGACTTTATATTATTTTTACTGTGTGTAGCGTTGATGGGCGGGGCTTTGGCAATATGGGCCGGGTACAATTTTGTCCGCTTCAGAAAT
>JAUYMX010000268.1 GCA_030699345.1 Methylococcaceae bacterium | reverse complement strand
AGCTGATGATTATGTCTTGATATATGCTCAGGCGGTGGTTGGTCCTAAGGCGCCCTTAGCGGTGGTCAAACATCAGGTTAAAGATCTGCCGTTGGAAGTGGTGCTGGACGACAGCATGGCGATGATTCCGACTATGACGGTTTCCTCAGTTGAAAACATTAAAGTGACAGCGCGCATCAGTGCTACAGGCACGGCAACCCCACAACCCGGTGAGGCCTTTGGCGCAATTGAAATCAAAGGCGCCGATAGAGCGGGCGTTAAGTCAGTTGTTATTGCCGACACCATCAAATAACGATGTATCTACTCATGCGTTTGCAATGTTTAATTCTGACAACCGGGTACCGGCGGACTGTATTTTTATGACAGCTCGCTCGGGTATTACCCATCTCGATCAGTTAATTTTCGACAATCGCTTTGTGCATGAATTACCGGGCGATCCGGAGTCTTCAAACACTCGTCGCCAGGTGGAAGGCGCCTGTTATTCTCGGGTATCGCCCACACCTGTGGCCGCCCCTAAGTTAGTCGCTTACTCACGAGAAGTGGCTGCGCTGTTGGATTTGGAGGCTGAGGTCTGTGAATCAGCTGATTTTACCCAGGTGTTTTCTGGTAATCGGTTGTCTGCAGGCATGGAACCTTATGCCATGTGTTACGGCGGTCATCAGTTTGGTAATTGGGCCGGACAGTTGGGTGATGGTAGGGCTATCAATCTTGGTGAAGTGATAAACCGTCAAGGTCAGCGTTGGGTATTGCAGCTTAAAGGCGCGGGGCTTACTCCCTACTCAAGAACTGCTGACGGTTTAGCCGTATTGCGGTCATCAGTCCGTGAGTTTTTGTGCAGTGAAGCCATGCATCATTTGGGCGTGCCGACTACGCGCGCGTTAAGCCTGATTACCACCGGTGAACAGGTACTTCGGGATATGTTTTACAACGGCAATTCCAAACTGGAACCTGGCGCGGTTGTTTGCCGGGTTGCGCCGTCATTTACTCGCTTTGGTAATTTCCAGATTTTGGCTGCGCGTGGCGATGTTGATCTACTGAAAAAGCTGGTCGATTACACTATCCGCACCGATTTTCCGCATTTGGGCGAACCTTCGCTAACGGTTTATCTCAGCTGGTTTGAGGAAGTTTGCCGCAGAACTGCGCAAATGATTGTGCATTGGCAGCGGGTGGGTTTTGTGCATGGCGTGATGAATACCGACAATATGTCGATTTTAGGCCTTACTATCGATTATGGCCCTTACGGCTGGCTGGAAAATTACGATCCTGGATGGACACCAAACACCACCGATGCTAATGGCCGTCGTTATCGTTTTGGCAATCAACCCCAAATTGCCTTCTGGAATTTGGGGCAATTAGCTAACGCTATTTATTCGCTCGTTGGCAGTCCAGAGCCGTTGCAGGCAGCAATGAACAGCTATGTTTCAGCCTTTGAACAAGGTTGGCAGGCAATGATGGCCGGCAAACTAGGCATTGATGAGTTCGACGCTAAGACCGATGAGCTTTTGATCGATGAATTGCAAACTCTGTTGCGCGACGTTGAAACGGATATGACGATTTTTTATAGGCGCTTGGCACTGGTTGAACTGAATGCAGAACTCGCCGATGAGGTGCTTATGGCACCGTTGATGGCGGCCTTCTATGTGCTCGAACAGTTAACTGATCAATATAAAACGCGATTAGGTAGCTGGCTTAGGCAATATATAAAACGCGCTCAGAGCAATGAAACAACTGATGAAAACCGCCGTCAGCGCATGAATGCGACTAATCCCAAGTATGTCTTGCGCAATTATCTGGCACAGCTGGCAATAGATCAGGCAGAGCAGGGCGATGACTCGCTGGTTAAAGAGTTGCTGGAAGTATTGCGCCATCCCTATGATGAACAGCCCGATAACGAAAAATATGCCGAAAAACGCCCTGACTGGGCGCGGCAACGGGCGGGTTGTTCAATGTTGTCGTGCAGCTCTTAGGTTGGCATCAAACAAAAATTAGTATTGCCTGATAGCATTGGCTTGGCGATCTGCGCTGTACCAAGGAAATGCAGCTTGCTCGTAATAACTGCCTTGCGTTAAATCAAATCCCGCATTAACCGCCAAAAATTCTGATCTTTTTTGATCAACATCCAGTAAAACGCTTTGTCCTCCGGTTGATTTAACCAGGGATGTTAGTTTTCGCAATCTTAGCGGTATCGTGCTATCGCAAACACTATTTAGGCTTTTGACCGACAGCCCGACATAATCCGGGGACAATTTTTGAATAAATTCAAAGGTTTGCTCTTTCAC
>JAUYMX010000260.1 GCA_030699345.1 Methylococcaceae bacterium | reverse complement strand
CTTTAGTTCCCCACTTAATGGCGACGCGTCGACCGCTTCCGCCAAACTATAGCTGGCGTCCCACTCTTGGCCCATGGCATTGCCGAGCGCTTCATGGGCCAATTCGCGTGCATATTGGGCTTCACTGCGCATGGTGCGGGTGATGGCAGTGGTGGTTTTGGTGCGCAGGTAATCGGTTTTTTTGACTCTCATCGAGCCGTGTTGATACAAACGCTCGGTTAAATCTTCCAGGGCTTTAAAGCGTTCTAAAGTATCGTCCGCCAATTGTTCCATTTGGATGGCAAACTGTGCCGCGTAATAATATTTTTTGACGTCGCGGACGATTTCCAAATTAGTTTTACGTCGGCCTTCTTCGGAAATTTTGACGCCCTTTTCGGCCTGACCAACGATGGCTTCGCGTTTCATGCCGGTAAAAATCGGGTAGGTGAGGTTGAGAGATGAGGTGACGATGTCACGATCCATCAATTTAACGTCCATATTTAAAGGAATTGCGCCAATGGGTTGTTGTGCAAGCGCTGACAACGCACCACCCAATGCCGGTGGTAAATCAAATTGCCCCTGCATTTTAAACGTCCGATCTTGATCCGCACGTGAGGCATTCACTTCCGCGGCAATTCTCGGCCAATACGCCGACATGGCTTGCTGATACTGGGCTTCAGCCATGGCGACACTGGCTTCTGACACGTTTAAGGATTGATGTTTTTCCAGTGCGATACGAATGCAATCCGCAAGCGTTAACTTTTGTTGCGGAGCAGGATCTGCGCTAGCTAGCAATGAGCCAGACAAAAGCAGGGCAAAGCCAAGTATTTTTAGTGGTGATGACATAGCGTTAAGCGTCTCTTAGCTGGTTGCGGATGATTAGAATTTCATCAATATTTGCCATGAATAAATCAACCAATTCCGGATCAAACTGAATCGCTTTATTGCTGTTCAAATAATTGATTATTTCCTGGTCTGACCAAGGCTCTTTATAAATGCGTCGGCTGCCGAGGGCATCAAATACATCGACTATGCTGACGATTCTGGCTTCGATAGCAATATGTTCACCATCTAATCCTGCCGGATAACCTTTGCCGTTATAGAATTCATGGTGTTCATGAGCAATGGTGGCGGCCATCTTAATCAAAGGCTTATCCAATCGGTTGAGCAACTGAAAGCCTAGATCGGCATGCTTTTTCATGATGTGAAATTCTGCATCTGACAGCTTGCCGGGTTTATGCAATATTTCATCGGGGTTGCCGACTTTGCCGATGTCATGCCGCGGAGAGGCGGTTTTAATCATGGCCGCATGTTCATCGCTAAGGCCATATTTGCGGGCGAGCAATTCAGAAATCAGGGCAACACGCTTAATGTGTAAACCGGTTTCATAGCTGCGATTTTCAACCACTTCACC
>JAUYMX010000256.1 GCA_030699345.1 Methylococcaceae bacterium | reverse complement strand
GGCGCAATAATCGTCCGTTTAATGAGTAACCTTTTTGGAACACATTAGTGACTGAATTAGGCTCTGCAGTAGCATCGGGACTTACTGCTACCGCTTGATGGAATTCGGCATTGAAGGGCTGTCCGATGGGATCGATAGTTTCAATTTTAAATCTTGCGAATACAGATTCCAGTTGCTTCAGCGTTAACTCACTGCCTTCACGAAATTTTTGTACGTCTTCGCTGTCGCCAGTAGCCGCTTGCAGCCCTAGCACTAAGCTGTCCATTACCGACAATAATTCTTTGGCAAAGCCGGTCAAGGCAAACTTATGGGCGTCTTCAAGATCCTTTTGGGTTCTTCTCTTAAGATTTTCCATCTCCGCCTGAGCACGCACTGCTTTATCCCAGTTTTCATGGGCTTGACTCTTAGCTTCAGCTAATTCCTGTTTCAGTTCGTCAAGGGTGTATTCATGCTCACCCACGTCAGTGTGTTCATGCTGCTGATTTTCTTCATCAACCTGGACTTCAGGTTTTTCCTGCTCTGTACTCATTCTTTAAGATTCCTTACAACGGTAGTTAGTAATGACAATCACAATGGGGATGCTGACTTTGGATTCAAGGCTGCACCCAGTAATTTTGCTGTCACATCGACAAATGGGATAATTTTTTCGTAAGCCATACGCGTAGGGCCAATGACACCCAACACGCCAACGACTTCATCGCTGACCGAGTACGAGGACGTCACTAAACTGCAATGATCGAATGCTTGGTAGCCGGATTCCTCGCCAATAAAAATCTGTACGCCATCGGCTTGCATGCACTGATCAAGTAAATGAATAACATCCTGCTTTTGGCTAAAGGCTTCAAACAGTTTTCTCAAGCGATCCATATCTGCCAATTCCGAGAAGCCCATTAAATTAGTTTCACCGGTCAGCACATAGTCCTCTTTTGCAGCATCCTGTCCGAATGCCAACTGCGCCATTCTTACGGCATCAAGCATGCCTTGGTTCATGCGTTCTTGGTCGTCTTGCAAGTCTTTTAATACCGATTTGCGCACGGCTTGCAAACTGTGCCCTGAATAAATTGAATTCAAATAATTGGCCGATTGCTGAAGCTCGGCAGGGCTGAATACTTTGGCGGTATGAATGATTTTGTTATGTACTTCTTGTTCGTTGGTCACAAAAATCACCAACACGCGGCCATGGGATAACGGCAAAAACTCAATATGTCGTAAAAACACCACTTCTCTTTTAGGTAAGGTCACGACCCCAGCCATTTTGGTTAGATCCGCCAGTAATCTTGAAGCCGCGCCAATCACATCACCCTGTTCATCATGGCTTAGCTGCTGATGCAGATGTGTCAATTCTTTGGACTCAAGTGGCTTAACCGTCAACAAAGAATTTACAAACATGCGATAACCGCTAACCGTAGGCACCCGCCCAGCGGACGTATGCGGCGAATGCACCAAGCCCAAATCTTCCAAATCAGCCATGACATTACGAATCGTCGCGGGGCTAAGATTCAAATCCGAATCCTTCGATAACACGCGAGACCCAACCGGCTGACCGTCACTAATATATCGCTCAACCAGCGTTTTCAATAACTGCATCGAGCGTTCATTTAATACTTGGGCTTCACTCATAATATTTGCGTTTCACGCACAGCATCTCTGGTAAATCAATTCGTAACAAAATGGGGCTAATTTTAGCACTCCATCAGTGCGAGTGCTAGCAAAGCGGCTATTAAGCTTTAGCGAGCTAATATCACGCCTACCCGGCAAAACTCTTTAGCTAACTGCCACTAACTGTATAATTGAAAAATTTTTAGTCTCTTAAGCTCGATAATGCATAGCTCATTTAAGACCATCGGCATCATAGGTAAGCCCAGCGATCCCAGCGTAGCCGTAACGTTATC
>JAUYMX010000255.1 GCA_030699345.1 Methylococcaceae bacterium | reverse complement strand
CGGTAATTAACCCCGAAGTAAGATCGGTAAATTGACTCAATAATTGACATTGGCTGAAGGTTTGTTGAGCCAACTCCCGCGTCGGCGCCAATATCAACGCACGGATACCAACTTTTTCCGAAGGTCGGATTAACAAATTATGCAAGGTTGGCAACAAAAACGCAGCAGTCTTACCGCTACCGGTTTCAGCACTAACTAATAAGTCTTTATCTTCTAGTATGGATGGGATGGCTTGATACTGAACCGCAGTAGGCTTTTCGTAACCTAACTGAGTGACTGCTTTAAGAAGTTGTATATCCAGTATTAACTCAGAAAATGAAACGGGATTTGCTTGTGTAGGTTGCATGAATTAATTTAATGTCTATGCTGTTAAAAGTGACGGAATATTTGCTTTGCGGCATTATAGACCTTTTAGACATAATGTCTGGACCTTCAGATTTTGGTGATATTGAGCTGTTGCACTTTAGGAAACTAAAGGGACTTCAAAAAACTGCACTTCTATAAACGCAGTGCAAACGGCGCAATATATATCTGGTGAGTCCTTCAGCTACGCTCAAGAGAGTCTAGTCGAACTATCAGCGTAGTTGATTTATCATGACCCCCATTCGCTCCATACCCTATAAAGCCCACAAGATATAAGATTAAGCATACCAACTGAGCTTGTAGAACATAGTTGCAAGAAAGTATTTACTTACCTATGGCATACTTTGCATATAAATTGGCTCTTAGAATATTAACCATTGAATTTTTAAAATTTATCCAAACCTTACAGACGCCATGAGCTCCAAAAACTTAAAGATAACTACCTACATACCCAACTCGAGCAAAACAGCATTTTTTTCATCTTTAGTTGCTATTCTTAAGGATATAAAACCAGCTCACGAATTAGCTGTTCGCCTCTTTAAACGCGACATAACCTCACAATACCGAGAATCATTTCTTGGTTTTTTTTGGGTACTCATCCCCCCCCTTCTCACTTCGGGATTATGGATATTTCTCAATAACAACAGCATTATCAATGTTGGGGCTACGGACATCCCATATCCGCTGTTTGTAATAATTGGCACAATACTATGGCAAATATTTGCCGAGGGGATTAATCAACCTTTAGTCAGTGTAAGAGCCAACAAAGGCATGCTTACCAAAATCAATTTCCCGCGCGAAGCATTATTGCTCTCTGGATTTTATTCAATTCTATTTAATCTTGGCCCCAAAATGTTTGTGTTAGCCATCGCGTTCTATTTTTATAAAATTGAACCTGCCCTCAGCCTGCTTTATTTCCCACTAGGGGTATTAATGACCAGTCTCAGCGGCTTCGCTATTGGGTTATTGTTAACCCCAATTGGCCTGCTAATAAATGATGTATCCCGAGGTATTGGTATTATTCTGCCTTTTGCCATGTACCTAACGCCAGTAATTTATCCAGAGCCAACCAACGGCAATGTGGCATTGCTAATGCACTATAATCCATTGGCGACATTGGTTACCTCAACTCGTGACTGGTTTAGTGGACACTTAACTTATATACCCAATGAATTTACTTTTCTTGCCGGTTTAACTTTTTTACTATTGATAATCGGGACTCTTGCATATCGTATATCTATGCCTATTATTACCGAACGCTTTGGCGGTTAATTCATTCATATAACTAAACAATTACAAATAAAATGAACAACGACGAAGTCCTGGTTAATGTTGAGGGTGTCTCCAAAAAATTCTGTCTCGATTTTAAAAAATCACTCTGGTATGGGTTAAAGGATATTAGCAGTGCAGTGCTTGGCATCCAATCCAAAGCCGAACTCAGAAAGTCAGAATTTTGGGCCGTTAAAGACATATCATTTACCCTAAAACGTGGCGAATGTATTGGTCTGATTGGTCACAACGGCGCTGGTAAATCTACTCTGCTAAAAATGCTTAATGGCCTAATTCCACCGGATGAAGGCAAAATTGAAATGAAGGGCCGAGTGAATGCCTTAATTGAATTAGGTGCGGGATTTAACCCCATTCTTACCGGCCGGGAAAATATCTACAATAACGGTTCAGTATTAGGCTTTTCGAAAAAAGAAATCGATGACAAACTGGACGCGATCATTGAATTTTCAGAAATTGCCGACTTTATCGACTCCCCCGTACAAAACTATAGTTCAGGGATGAAAGTGCGCTTAGGCTTTGCGGTTGCCGCCCAAATGGAGCCGGACATACTAATTATCGATGAAGTGTTAGCCGTAGGTGACATCGGCTTTGTATTAAAATGTTTCAACCGTATTGATGCCATCTTACAAAACTCTGCGATTATATTTGTATCTCACAGCATGCCTCAAGTCGCCAGAATCTGCTCTGAAATTTTATTAATGGATAAAGGCAAGGCCAAATATCAAGGTAATAACGTTTCAGAAGGCATTGATCAATACTATTCGCAATTTAAAATAGTTAATGGCAATTTGTCTGATAGTAAAAAAGCATCTGTCAGCAAACTATTAATCAATGGACAAGAACCAGATCCTAATGCCTACTTGCCAATAGATAGGCTCAGTGATCTAGTGTTAGACATTGAATTTAACGTTGCAGAAGACTACAGCACCCCTGAGCTATACATTGCCTTTTTAAACAAAGACATGACTAACGTAGCTGAGTTTATTCGAGACGATATAACCCAAAGTTTAAGTAATAGACAAGGCAAAATAAGCATTAGACTCACCATACCAAAAATACAATTTTCCAAAGGCCTCTACTCCATCACTATAGGATTACTAGCGAACCGAAGCGGTGAAATACTTTTTAGACAACAATCCATCGCTCACTTTCAAGTCATCGCAGAACACAATCTTTGGGCACCATTTCAGCTTCATGGGCAATTGGAGCAACTAGAGGACTTAATATGAAAAGTGTCGTTGGCAATATTCATTCTGACAAAAAAGCGATCAAAACCTTTTTAGTCAAAATAAAGGAATAAAAATGGATAAACCTATTTATGTTACACAACCCCACTTGCCACCCCTTGAAGAGTTTATTCCCTATTTAGAAAAAATCTGGAACAATAAAATCCTTACCAATGGCGGACCATTTCATCAACAATTGGAGCAAGCGCTTTGCCAATATCTGGGTGTGGAACACATTGCATTGTTTACCAATGGCACCTTAGCGTTGGTCACCGCATTGCAAGCATTACGTGTAACAGGTGAAGTCATCACCACGCCATACTCTTTTGTCGCAACCTCTCATTCATTACTGTGGAACGGTATCAAACCAGTTTTCGTAGATATTGAGCCCAATACCCTCAATCTCGACCCAGCAAAAATCGAAGCCGCCATTACCCCACAAACCACAGCAATCATGCCTGTACATTGCTATGGTCATCCATGCGATGTCGACGCCATCCAGAAAATCGCCGACAACTATAACCTCAAAGTCATCTACGATGCGGCACATGCCTTTGGTGTAAAAGATGCCGACGGCAGCATTTTGCGACATGGCGATCTATCCGTACTCAGCTTCCATGCCACCAAAGTTTTTAATACCTTTGAAGGCGGCGCCATTGTTTGCCCGGATGCAAAAACCAAGCTACGTATCGACCAATTAAAGAATTTCGGTTTTGTTGATGAAGTAACAGTGGTGGCGCCAGGCATCAATGGCAAAATGAGTGAGTTAAATTCGGCAATAGGCCTACTCCAGCTAAAACATGTCGACCAAGCTATAGCCAGACGTAAAGAAATTGACACGACCTACCGTCAATTACTCAAAAATGTAGAGGGTATCAATTGCCTGCTAAACTCCGGTGAAAAAGTTGCAAACTACTCATATTTTCCTATATTAGTCGAAGCGCAATATCCCATTAGCCGAAATGCCTTATATCAAAAGCTTAAAGATCAAAATATTTACGCTCGTCGTTATTTTTACCCGCTTATTTCAGATTTTCCCATGTATCGTGGACTACCATCAGCACGAAGAGAAAATTTACCAGTAGCAACCGACGTAGCTTTTAAAGTGTTATGCCTACCTATTTATCCTGAGCTAACAAACGATAGCTTACAGAGAATCGTAAATTTAATCGCTGAAGGCTAAAAATGGCAATGTTAGACCGTGCAACAATTTTATCGATGGGGTTTGCCGCTGTTGGTGAAAACGTACTCATATCTGATCGAGCATCATTTTATAACTGTGCCAATATATCTATTGGTAATAATGTCAGAATTGACGACTTTTGTGTGCTTTCTGCTGGAGCAGGCGGCATCATATTAGGTAACTATATTCATATTGCCGTGTACTCGTCCTTAATTGGCGCTGGAAAAATCTCCCTATTAGATTTTTGTAACATCTCATCAAAGGTAGCGATTTATTCAAGTAGCGATGACTTTTCCGGCCAATGGATGACTAATCCTACAGTGCCTGCTGAATATACTGGTGTAAATCACGCAGATGTTCTTATCGGTCGCCATGCAATCATCGGTTCGGGGGCAGTTATTTTGCCTGGTGTAGTTATTGAAGAAGGCGTAGCCATTGCGGCATTAAGCCTTGTAAAGAAGCGCTGTAACGCATTTGGTATATATATGGGGACGCCGGCAAAGAGAATCGCCGAGAGAAAACGTAATCTACTGGAATTGGAAAAAAAGTTTCTCTCATCTTTAAAACAATAAATACTTACCCCTAACAAACTTAAATATCTCTAGTAGCTACCCCATATAAACTTATAACGCGCATACGTTTTTATGGAATCAACTGAAATAATATAAGGCTTATTAATTATATGGCGACACCTGAAAATCCTTTAGTTTCTGTATCGATTATCACCTATCAACACGCCGCTTTTATTACAGAATGCTTAGAAGGAGCTCTTGCCCAGAAAACAGACTTTGAATTTGAAATATTGATAGGTGAAGACGGATCTACTGACGGTACCAGAGAAATTTGCATTGAATACGCAGAACGATTTCCAGATAAAATACGCCTATTTTTACATAACCCAGATAGAAGTCACCCTAAAAATGACGTAGCGCCATGGATGGATAATTGGCTCAACAATTTACAGCAAGCAAAAGGTAAATACATTGCAATCTGTGAAGGTGACGATTATTGGACCGACCCAGACAAAATACAAAAACAGGCATGCTTTTTAGAGAAAAACAAAGATTATTCAATTTGCTTTCATAACGCCAAGATTTTAAAGAATGGAAGTTTAGTAGACAACTACTTAAAAAATATAGTCGCCAATACCACTACAATACTTGACCTTGCAAAAGAGAATTATATCTACACTGCATCTTGTCTTATCAGAAATTATTTTTCTGATGGCTTACCAGAATTTTTTAAACATTCTCCTGCAGGAGATTATCCTTTGCTAATGTTTACCGCACAAAAAGGTAAAATTAAATATATCGATGAAATAATGTCTGTATATAGAATACATGAAGGTGGAGCTTGGTCGATAAAGTCGACATTAGAAAAGCTGGAGGCTTCAGCGTTAGTATTCAAAATACTGATGGACAACTTTGATGGCGAAGTCAAAGATATTCTCAAAGATCAGCATATTACACTACTAAATAAAATGATCAGCGAATATAAAAAAACAGAAAAAAAATCACTGATCACTGCGAATGGCATTAATAATCCTTATTACATTAGGGAAAACACATCAATAAATGTAATATTCAAGGCACTTATAGCTAAAATACAGCTAGATATTTTAAAAATTAAAAAATAATTATTTTAAATAAATTATTAGGTATGAAAAATGTCCAGTCCAAAAATAAGTGTAATAATTCCAGTTTACAATACTTCAAATTATCTAAAAAAGTGCCTAGATAGCATAATTAATCAAACACTTAATAATATTGAAATCATCATTGTAAATGATTGTTCTCCTGACCCAATAGATCATGACATTTGCGCCTACTATAAAAAAATTGACCAACGTATCACTTATATAAAACATAAAAATAACCTAGGTCTTGGAGGAGCTAGAAATAGCGGTTTAAATATTGCGACTGGCGATTACATTTGGTTTATAGATAGTGATGATTTCATTGACATAAATGGCTGTGAGTTTTTATGCAACCTAGCCGATAAAGTATGCGCAGATATTATTGCATTTAGTGCGACAAGTCACGTAACCGGTAGTTTGAATCTATCCCAAAAAAAATACTATTATTATTGGAGGGATTTTTCAATTTTAGATCAAAAATTAAGTGGTAAGGATTTCATTGATGCCGCTTCGTTATCTCAATCATTTCATGTTTCAGCTTGCTTACATTTATTTAGAAGAGAACTAATTTCAAATTTTAGATTTAGAGAAAATGTTGTTCATGAGGATACGGACTTGATCCCTATCGTCATCTACAATGCAAACTCAATTTACTGTGTAAAATATGCCCCATACTATAGGCTTCTAAGAGATGATTCTATAACCCAAAGAGAAGTAGATGAAAAAACTCTGACTGACAAGATTTCATGTGAAGAATCGTTGCTAAATTATTTAGAAAAATTGAATTTGAATAATAATGACGCCTTAGCAAATTACATAAATAAAGAATTTTTTTCTATAAAAAACCTTTATTCCAAGTTTGATAAAAAAACACAACATACAGAATCATTGTTTAATGATTTAGAGAACAAGCATAAAATTATTTTTCAAGACCACCCCCCCTTCTCAGTTGAAATATTGGAGAACAGCTATAAAAAGAGATATTTATTATCAAAACAAGAGCTTGAGACAATCAAAAAATCCAAATTTTGGAAAGTCACCGAATATTTAAGGCGCATCAAAAATAATTTCAATAGATAGATTTACAGACTAAGAAAAAAATAGCACCGATATTCCCTTATTTTTTAATAAAATTATCTACTGCACATAGCTTGATGTAGGTTAAAGGGAACCTCGAGAAACCCACTAAGTTCATGGTTCGATAAGCCCACCAAGAACGGAACTTAATTGATTTATAAGCCACAGATCGCACTGAATTTATCAAAGTGCAGGTTTTTTCGAGATTCCTTACACAGCCTTCAAAATTAAATTATCAATTTTGCTAGCACTTTTTTCACTACAACCAAAAAAATTAATGATAAAAAAATTTAACATTGTATTATTCTGGTACATGAACGACTGGGGTCTTTATGGCAGATCCTATGAGAATATAGCTAAAGGTTTAGCCAATAATAAACAGATTAACAATGTAATATGCATTCTGCCGTCAAATATAATAGCTAAAAGTAGATTTGCTTTTGAACTGGCAAAACCAAAACCTAATTTATACGTTATTACGCCTAATCCACGACTATTAAATACATCAGGTGCCTTATATAATCTGAGGCAATGGCTAAACAACCGATTTACATCTCTAAATGCTATAAATTTTTTTTTACGTTTACTCGGTTTAAAAAAAGCCAATACCATACTTTGGTTATTCCCTCACCATCCTTTTATAACCAAGTTACTTGAAGAAATTCCGCACTCGCTTTTAGTTACACAGATTGTCGATAATGTATTAAATAAAGCCGGTATTTCTGAAGAAACCAAAGACCTCGTCACTACCCAATACGATCTATTACCAAAGATATCAAATATAACTATCACATCTTCAAAATTAAATTATGAAATATTTTTAACTAAATCGCCACATTGTTACTTGGTAGAAAACGGGCTCGATTTATCTTTCATTTCAAGTCCAAGCAATCTTCCTCATATCAAAAACTCGGTACGCCCAAGATTAGGTTATTTGGGTTTTATTTCTGAAAGAACTGATGTAAATCTTTTAAAAAAATTGGCATTAGCTCGTCCTGAATATGATCTCATAATTGCAGGCCCTGATGAAGAGTTACGCTTATCTACAGCAGGAGTTCTTAACTTACCGAATGTTAGCCATATAAACTATCTTCCTTATTCAGAAGCCCCGAATTTCATTAACTCTCTGGATGTATGCTTGATAACCCATATTGATTCTCCATTCAGTCAATCCATGAGTCCTTTAAAACTTTTTCAATATTTAGGCTCTGGCCGTCCAATTGTGACGACAAACATATCGGGCACAGCGCGGTGGATAGACTTAATCTATATTGCTAATGATCATAACGATTTTATTTATAAAATCGATATTGCTTTAATTGAAAATAATGAAGTTGCACTTAAACGTATTGATGCTGCTAAAAATGAAACATGGGACAATCGTATCAATTATTTGATGAACCTGATTAATTTTAAATAAAACCATATGTAAGCCAATGTACCCTAATATTTTTTTTATTAGCCAACTGATTTTCAGCGTAAAATCATGGAGAACCCAAAGTGAATGAACCTTTAATAAGTATAATCACTCCAATCTTCAATGGCAAAAATTACATTTCTGAAGCTATTGAAAGCGCTCTAGCTCAGACCTATAAAAATTTTGAGATATTACTTATTAATGATGGATCAACAGATGATAGTTATGAAGTCATCAAGCCTTATTTAAGCGACTCACGGATAATTTATATTGAGCAACAAAACTCAGGTGTTGCATCCGCGCGAAACGCTGCAATTCGTGTTGCGAAAGGTCAATATATTGGCTTTCTTGATCAAGACGATCTTTGGCATAAAAACAAACTTAAGGAACAAGTTGCCATTCTTGAAAATGACGAAAACATCGCGTTAGTTCATTCAAAGCAAGATTTTATTGATTCACGAGGTAACAAAATTAACTTTAGTTGGATTACTGGTGGCACTGGATACTGCTTTACAGACCTGTTTATCAAAAACAGAATTGCAGTATTGACCGTCCTTATTCGAAAAACTATCCTGGATCAAGTTGGTCTATTTAATGAACAGCTATCAGGTGCTGATGATTATGAAATGTGGCTTAGAGTGACACTTAAACATCCAATTAAGTATATTGATATGCCCCTAGCCATTTATCGATTTCATGACAGCAATATAAGTAAAAATAGCTTTAAAATGACTATTCTTGAACTAAGTACCATAAATTCAATTATCTCGAACTACCCTGAAGTCTTACAAAAAATACCAAAAAATACTATTAAAAATAGATTACATTCACTCAATACACAATTAGGTGAATGGTATTCATGGCATGATAAAAACTTTCACCAGGCAAGAATACATTTTTGGGTTGCTATTATTAATAATCCAGTTTCTTTAAAGAGTTACTTTATGTTTTTGAATTGTTTATTATCAAATCAGCAAAGAAAAACGCTAAACTGGTATTTTCATAAATTAAACAATATTTTTACCAAAGCATGAAGTCACTAAAAAGAATACTGTATATTTCTAGCCGGGGAGATGCAGGGGCTGGCGGCGAAAATTATCTATTAACACTTTTCCGCAATATTGATCGTGAGCGCTTTGAACCTATAGTGATATTGCCAGCAGATGGCTCGCTTCGCAAACCTTTAGAGGATCTTAAAATTGAAATTTTTGTTATCGAAGCAAATCATGGTTGGTTAAAGCCTGATGTAGAATGGTATAGGCTTGCTGAAGGTTTGCAATCACGAGTTAAAGCTATAGTTAATATAATCACCTCCAAACAAATTGATATTGTTCATACCAATTCAAATCATCGTTTTGAAGGCGCTCTTGCTGCCCGTTTGACTGGTACACCTCACCTTTATCTTGCACATATTGAATATCAGCCAGATATGCCGCTTTTTCAACGCCTGCCTTTTTCACAAGCTAGTTTTGCTCAATTGATGAGTGAGTTATCAGATCAAGTCGTTGCGGTTTCCAATTCCGTTAGCACCACACTTAAGTCACATATTAACGATGACAAACTGCAAGTTATACATAATGGTCTTGAATTAAATCTATTTAATAGTTCTTTAGCAAATAAATCAAATCGTCTTAAAGAAGAATTAGATATACCGCTGGACTCAATTTTAGTAACTGCTGTTGGACGCATAACACCTGATAAAGGTTTTGATTATTTTGTCGATGTCGCCAGACTGGTCTTACAAGATCGCAATTATAAAGTTCACTTTTTGATTGCTGGCACTGAAGAAAATATTGATTTTTCAAATTCACTTAAACAAAAAGTAGCTGACTACAAAATTGCTGATAATTTTCATTTTCTGGGCTTCAGACAAGATATCCCTGAGATTCTTGCAGCTAGTGATATTTTTGTGCTCTCATCCAGAAAAGAGGGGCATCCTTATGTAATGCTAGAAGCCATGGCTTCTAAATGTGCGGTTGTAGCATTTAATTGTGCGGGTGTCGAAGAAACTATTGAAGAAGGAATATCCGGTTATATTGTTCCGGCAGGAGATATTCATACGTTGGCAGAACGCTTAAATTTACTTATTCATTCAGATAGTTTGCGAAATTCCCTATCAGATTCTGCAAGAAAAAGAATTGATGTTTTTTTTACCGCTAATAAAACAGCATCTGAATTAATGAGCGTTTATGAAAACCTTTTATCTCGCCCCCAGAAGATAGCTGGTTCATTCGGAGTAGAATTATTTCTTCAGAACTGCACAGAACTGGCCCATCTTGGCAAAATGAATCTACAAATGAATGATCGACTTCGCCGCATTGAACATTTGGTTGCGTTTATTGACACCAATCCAATTACCCAAAGCTTACGCTTTGTCCGCAAACAACTAAATAAACTCAAAACATCATGATAAGTATTAAATTATCGGAATTTTTTGATATTGCTGATTCTCTCACCGCAAAAATTCAAATAGGCAGTGCTAAGCGTTCTATCCATAATTTTGAATATGGTCAACTCATTGCTGATCGTTTTGATGAAGTTGAATCAGTGTTTATTCGTCTTAACGCTGATGATTTTATCGAATTAATACTAGAGGAATCATATTCATTTCAATCAGTCGCATCTGGTGGATATTTAGGCCAGCCATCATCTGCCGCTCTGCCTTGCTTATGGATTCCTCAATTACCTGTAATTATTAAAACGAATGAGAGTAGTCAAATCACGTCTGAACAACCAACTTTTTTTTCCGGTTTATCATGGAAAAATGGGGGCTCTTCATTTACGATAAAACCGTCTCGAAGTTCGTTTTTTGACTTTAATATCTGGCGATTACCAACTAATTTTTCGACTGAACAATTTACATCGCTTCAATTTATTGAAACAGAGGGATACTTTCTTCTTGGATCCCACGGATGCGTAAAAAAGCCTGCAGAATTATATCGCCATCTTGTTCATGGTTCAGTCTATGACCTGCGTTACTCCTGGCCACATAATAAAAAATGTTTCTCTGAAAATGAGGCGCATGCGCTATATACGATTTTTTCAGGCCTTGAAAAACAAACTGGTAAAACTATTTACAGGCATTTCCAATTGCAGTTGGTACTGTCTCTTATTCAACGCCAAGCCGAGGATGGCGGCTGGTATCACGGTATGTGGACAGATAGTTCTGAATGTCACTACCGCTTACATACCAGCGGCGTGCATTTATTGATGGATGAATTTCAACGAACAGCTTGCCCTCAAGTTAAATTGTCGCTTGAAAAAGCAGTATCTTTTCTTTCCAAAACAACAGACACATTAAATTGCGGCACTTGGTTTTTACATGATTCGCTGGAATTATCCGAGCAGGCCATGAATAGCGGGCCCTTTAAATGGATAGCTAACAAGACTTTCGGCAAGAGTGTTTCCAACATGTTGGTATTAAATACCCATCTTGACACTTCGATCGCTCTAAACCGTTATCAAAAAATAACCGGGGATAATCAATACCAACACTTGGTGGCTTCAGCATTAAATTCAACCAAAGCAGTCTTGGGCTTAAAAACAGCAGATTGGCTTTATAAGCCTTTATTTTGGGCTATTGGTTTAACCATGTTGCCTACTGAAAAAGCCAGCCAATTGCCTTTTCCAATAAGAGCTATAAAGCGCTTTGCTTGGCAAACATTAATCAAAATACTGCCCGATATTAAATCGCGCCTCCCTCGTTTAGTGATGCCTAATGGTTATATAGACAGGGAATTATCACTAAGAACCTGGGCTATTGATTATCAAACTATCAATTTGATGGATTTGGCACGTCATACGTATACTTTTACCGATGCTTTTTATGAGTCGATTTTAGATAAAGCAATGGAATTTACTCAAACCAGCGGATTGATTAAGCGATATAGAGAGTTATCGCCTGACAAACATTATTCTGTGGGATTTTGGTCTGAGGCACTTTATTACCGCTGTCTATCCAAACCAGATATTAAATACCGTCAATGGCTGGCAGAAGCCATGTTGGAATGTCATGATCTTAATTTTGGACTGTCTCCATCTTTATTAGGCACTAATGGTGAAGCGTTAGCCTTCGATCAACAAGTTGCGATGCCTTTAGCCGATAATCCTGAATTGATAATGGCTAATTTAGCCGTTGGCAAAAATAAAGAGTTTTTGCTCGTAAATACCAGTGCAAATCCAATAACCATTTCTTGGGCTTCAACGCCTGACCCAAAGTTGGAATGGTGTGACTCAAAGGGAGCTTGCTTGTCAAAAAATTCGCTAGTCGTGAATAATCGCGACTGGATTATCGGGACTCATCAAGGTTAATCATGCATATCGGCATTGTCACTTCTGAATTTCCACCGTATATTGGCGGGGTAGAAACTTATGCTATTGAATTTGCCAAAACGCTAGTAACTCTTGGGCACCAGGTCAGTGTATTTGTTCATACTCATCACCAATCTGCCTTATACGGCGACGGTATCACCTTATATCCGGTTTTAAAGTTTTGTCGCCGACTGGATAGACGAATTTTGAAGCAATTTGAGGTAGATGCCTGGCACGTAATGAATGCCGCCCATAGCTGGCTAACTTTGGAAACTGATAAACCAGTGGTGGTGTCCATTCATGGCAATGATTTTCTCAATCCCTATCCATTGACGGGCACTCCAGCCCTGGCAAGCTGGGGGCCGCTGTGGCGCTGCTACAGCTTATTAGCTCCACTCGATCGCTGGCTAGGTAAGCGATTAACCCCAGTCTACATGCGCAAAGCTCTGCCTAAAGCGCGTATTATTCTGGCTAATAGCAAGTTCACTGAGCAGGTGTTTCTGGCCAATTTTCCAGAATGCGCAGGCAAAACATTAGTTGCCCAAGTGGGCGTCGGGGGCAACTTTCTAGCTTCTCTGCTTACTCCAAAGCACAACACCATCCCCCAGCTAGTAACAGTTTCACGGTTATCAGAGCCTCGTAAAAATGTCGATAAGATAATTAAAGCCTTGGCTCAATTAAATGCTGACACTGATTTTCGGTACAGTATTATTGGTGATGGTGCTTTTAAGCCACAGTTGGAAAGCCTGGTAATTAGCCTTGGTCTGGAAAATAAGATTAACTTTCTTGGACGACAATCTACAGAACGAGTTGTCGAGTCAATGCGCGAAGCTGATCTCTTTGTCTTACCGTCATCGACATTGCCTGATAGCCATGAAGGTTTTGGCATTGTTTACTTGGAAGCCGCTGCTTGCGGCACCCCTTCGTTAGCAACTCGACAAGCCGGTGCTATTGAAGCTATTGATGATGGTAAAAGTGGCTTTTTTGTCGACGATCCCACCATCGACAACATTAAAAATGCCTTACAACACTTTCTTGATGGCCAGATCAGTTTTAGTATCAAAGATTGTCGACATTTCGCTGAACAATTTACTTGGCAAAAAGTGGTTGAAAAAGCCCTGCCTTTCTATCTTCCAGCTAACAACTCATGAGTAGACCACTTATCTCAATTATTATGCCTTGCTATAACGCAGAGGCCTATATTGAACAGACTGTAATAAATGTATTTGAGCAAACCTATGGCAACGTTGAACTGATTGTTGTTGATGATGGCTCTATGGATAACAGCCCCATATTATTAACAAAGGCTGCACAAAGTTATCCAGGATTAACAATATTGCATCAACCTAATAAAGGCCCCTACCCGGCACGTAACTTGGCTTTGCAACATGCCAAAGGTGAATATATAGCCTTACTTGACGCCGATGATTACTGGTCAGCAGATTGCTTGGAAAAACTCTATTGCGCTTTAGTGAGCGCCAATGCCGACGTAAGTTATTGTGGTTGGCAAAATATCGTTGAAAATGGTCAAGATGGTCCACGGTATGTTCCACCAGCTTATGAACAAGGCAATATCCACGAAGCATTCTTAACTGGCTGCCCTTGGCCAATACACGCCGCGCTTACCCGTAAATCGATTGTCGATCAAGTCGGTGGCTTTTCTGAGCGCCGCTTTAGTGCAATGGATTATGATTTTTGGATTCGTATTTCAGCTGTCACTCAAAATATTGTGCTTGTGCCGGAAGTGTTGGCTTTTTATCGCTGGCATCAACATGGCCAAATATCTGGAGTTAAATGGCGCCAGGTTTTAGATGCATGGCAAGTAAGAAAAGATTTTGTTACGCAAAACCCCTCTTTATTTAACCAACTACAGCCCTCCTCATTAACTGAGTTGATTAACGGACCGGTTTTAAAACAAGCAATTGAAGCATTCTGGAAGCGTGATTTGTTGTCCGCGCAAAAATTATTTCGGGCTATACTGCTTACATCTTATTGGCAGATAAGAGATCTTAAATATTTACTGCCAGCAGCATTATTACCACTTGGTCTATATCGACAAGTAGTGCGTCTCTTAGAGAAAAGTTAAAGCCAAGGTATTCATGAGTCGTTTTATTATTTTGATGTACCACATGATTTCTGAGCCCCAAACGGCGGCAGAAGTACGATTCGCTTGCCCACCAAAGCGATTTGAGAAACATCTGCAATTGCTTTTAAGAAAAGGCTATACACCCGTCAGTATTAATCAAGTCAGCAATTACTATACGCAAAACATTCCACTCCCCGATAAAGCAGTTTTGATTACTTTAGATGATGGCTTTGAGGATAATTACTTAAACGCCCTGCCTATTTTTCAACGCTACCAAATTCCAGCTGTTATTTATTTGGCAACCGGACTGATAGGTAAAACTAATCAATGGATGTCCGCCCCAACATTCTCAATGCGTAAAATGCTGTCATGGTCGCAAATCAAAGAAATGTCCGACCATGGTATAGAATTTGGCTCGCACACAGTTTCACATCCGCGATTAAACGAATTGGATGATGCAAAAATTGATCAAGAACTGACTGTGTCTAAGCAAACTATTGAAGAGAATTTAGGTAATGAATGTGCGCACTTTGCCTATCCTTACGGATTATTGACCGAAAGCGCTCGGGATTTGGTACAAAAAACAGGTTTTAAAACCGCCTGTTCAACTCGCTCAGGATTTAACAATGTCGAGCGAGACCCACTAATACTGCATCGCATAGAAGTATACGGTAATGACCCAGCCTGGAAATTAAGCCAAAAAATCAACTTTGGTTCTAACAAAGCAAGCCTACTGTTTCCTTTTCAGTATTATGCTAAAAGACTAATATCACGACTGGGATAATCAGTATGGATATCAGCATCATCATATGTACTTATAATAGAGCCGACAATCTTCAAGAGTGTTTTGATTGCCTTGCAACTCAAGAAATAAACAGTGGTTTTTCTTGGGAAGTTTTACTCGTTGATAATAATTCAAGCGACCACACAAAACATTTCACCGAAGAATACTCAACTGAATGTAATTTTCACCTTAGATACACTTTTGCCTCTCAGCAAGGTCTATCGTTTGCTAGAAATCATGGAATAAAAGAATCCAAAGGTAGTTTTCTTATTTTTATCGATGACGATATTCGTGTAAGTAAAAAATGGCTACAGTCTATTTATAATACATTTATTACTTATCAATGCGATGCTGTAGGCGGGCGCATACATATAGAAAGCCCTGCTAAATTACCCAAATGGATTACTCCTGATATGTATGGTTTTCTTGGGCATCAGGATTTTGGAGATCAGGCTCATCCAATGGATGGCTACAAAGAATATCCGTTTGGTGGCAACATGGCCATTCGTCATTCAGTAGTAAACAAAATAGGCTTATTTGATATAGAAATGGGGCGTAAAGGTGAAGGTCTAAAAAAAGACGAATTATTCAAAGGCGAAGAAACTGATTTTTTTCACCGTCTTGCGGATGTTGGTGGCAAGTTTTACTATCAACCTGACGCTTTAGTGTTTCATAAAATTCTACCTCACCAATTGAAACAACGTTTTTTTTTAACATTACATAACAACGCTGGCCAAACTCAAGCCTTAAGGGATAAAGAAGAGTATAAGCGTACCTTAGCAGGTATACCCTTATTTATCTTCATTCAACTTATTAGATCAATGGGGAAATATGTTAATCAACTAACTTTCGATGGTATTAATTCTTCTTTTCGTCAGTTAATGAACGTTTATTATTTTTTTGGAATGGCATACGGTTACTACTGTAAGTAACATAAGGTTATTTTCTATTCACACACCCTTTCTATTATATAAAAAATAAGTTATGAATAAAAAACTCAAACAAACATTTTTTTATGTTTATATGACATTATTTTCTTCAATTTGTTTAGCTATTGATGACTATTCATTTTCTGAAAGCGAAGCTAAGCAACTACCCCCATTTTGTCTGGGCTTATCAATAGGTAATTTTCAAGATAACGCTAAGCACCTTAGAAAGGAAGTAAAATCACCTGCAGGGAGTCATAACCACCATTTTTGCCATGGTATGAAATCAATGCTAAGACAAGACTACAGCACGGCAATTCAAGAGTTTGAATATGTTCAAACAAACAGTGGTGATCCAAGAAAACTCCCTCAAAGCTATTACTTAATATTAGCAGCAACCAGCCTTTATAAAGCGGAAGCCATGGCGAAGCTTGGTAACCCTAGAGCAATAGAAGAATACAACAAAGCAATACAATTAAAACCTAAATACCCACAAGCTTATGCAAAATTGGCTGACTACTATTCTTCACGCGGAATGAAAGATGATGCATTGGAAACAATTAAATTAGGAATTAAATATTCCCCCAACTCCAAAGCACTCAATAAACGATTACAAAAAATACAACAAAATAATAAATAATAGCAAACTCGACAACATATATAAACCATTAGCATAAGAATTATTTTTTAAAAATAGGCTTAATTTTAAAATCATGAAAAAACTAAGTGGATTTTTTTATTTAATAAAAAAAAATATCATAGCCATTATTAATTACCATGGATATAGAATAGTCAAAATAAAAAAAAGGGCCGCCAAAAAAATATCAACCAGACTTGTTAATCAGAACGGGCGCATAGAAGCCTCCCTTAATGATAATAACATTCAAAATTTGTTAAATACAAAATACTTTACCGTTAAAATTGATGCCAAACCTGGAATAAATCACCTACGAGAAGCTTTAAATTGGCTGGTAAGAGAATCTGTATCTTTAAACAGGACACCTCTTGTTTTCACGCCTTATTTTGATAGTTGCCATAATTTCGATATTGAATTACATGCCACTTGGGATAAGTATATTAATTTGAATAATATTCAAATAATTAACCTATCAACTAGCAATACCATTTCAATTAATGGTGTTATGGAAAGTGATATTACTGATTTCGATGACTTATCAGTTCTTTGGATAGAGCGCGATCATATTATAACTGACAAAGAAAACTCCGAATTTGACCTTATTGTAAGGCACAATAGAACAGGCTTAGAAATTGGCGGCATTCATAATGGTAATCGTGGTTTACTTGAATATTCAATACGTTTCTTGCCCTCTATTCGTGTTTTAGAGACATATAAACAAGTAAGCAGCAAGATAGAAAACTATTGTGCAATACATGTGAGACGCGGTGACATGTTGAATATGATTGATACATATCCTAATCTTGATCACGACACACATCCTGATCAAATAAAAACTACTCTTTCTCAAATATTACCAAAGTTTTCAAAAATTTACATACTAACCAACGAAAGAAATCGGGACTATTTTAATCCATTGAAAATGGATTACACAGTATTTCAATACTTTGACTTTCCAGAATTAATAGCGTTAATTGAATGCGAAGATCCAGATAATTTTCTTTTGTTTGAAATTGAAAAGTTGTTATTTGAAAATGCCAATACAAAAATATATACATTCACCCATCCAGAAGGGGGAGCTCGTTTAAGCCTATCTAAAGACTTAGGATGGGCTTAGATTATTTACCAAATGATTTTTAATGCTATTAAAAGCGTGTTATCTAAATAATTTAATATAATGAGAAAAATCACTTTCATCACAACCGTTCTAAACGATGAAGAAGGTATTAATGGGCTTTTTGATGCTCTTATGAAACAGAGCACTCAGCCTGCCGAAATCATCGTAGTCGATGGTGGTTCAAAAGATAATACGCTAGCTAAACTCGAAAGCTATCTTGATAAATTTGCCCTGTTTAAAATTATACAAGCCCCCAACGCAAATATTTCTCAAGGCAGAAATATTGCTATTTTAAACGCCTCCTATCCAATTATTGCGGTCACTGATGCGGGCTGTCGACCTGACAAGAATTGGTTATTTGAAATAACAAAACCGTTATTAGATGGTAGTGAAATTCACGCTGTATCTGGAAAAATAATTTCTGAAACAAGCTCTGTGCTCGAACATTATAGTGGCTTATTATCGATACCCGATCACACCACAAAAGAACAAGAAGAATTATTTTATGGTCGAGGCTCAGCGTTCCGAAAAATACTCTGGGAACAAGTGGGTGGTTACCCTGAATGGCTTTATACCGCAGAAGATTCTTTATTTGCCTTAGCTGCGAACAAACATGGTTTTTCTATTGTACATAACCCAAACGCCATCATTTTTTGGCGACCTCGTAATAGCTTACGAAAAATTGCCAAAATGTTTTATCTATATGGCAAAGGTAATGGTCGCATAGTTTGGGGCGGTGAAATTAAAGGCGCCTTATATTGGTTACGAAATCATGGATTATTGTTCTTAAGCTTTTTATTAGGTTTCGTTTATCCATTTTTTTGGTTAGCAACGGCTTGTTTAGCATTATATATGTATAAATTAATTGCCCTGCCTTCTCTAATTAGAATACGAAAAATTGATAACGACTGGCGTCGGGAACTTTATGTTCCTTTAATCATCTTTATACGTAATTTTGCTTCTAACCTAGGATATCTGTCTGGCTTCATAGAATATAAAAGAAATCCTATCTTCAAAGAGAACCTGGATAAATACTTGGGAAACTAAAAAAACATCTACTAATTACAATTCGACAAGCTAAATATCGACAGGGTATAAATGGATATTTTCCAACTCCCCTTATATAACTCTTACAATTTAAACTCATACTTGAAGCATGCGCGATATTGTTGTACTTATTTTCCTTTGCGGCTGCATTATTGCGGCGCTAAAACAGCCCTGGTGGGGAGTATTATCGCTAGCTGTTTTTAGCTATTTGAATCCTCACGCCTACGCTTGGGGATTTGTGCGATCTCTACCTGCTTACTACGTATTATTTTTAATCGTTGCTTTTCGCACCTTCGTAGCTAAAGACAAGCAACCCCTTCCTAAAGATTGGCGTATAACTGTTTTCATTTTATTATGGCTGTACTTCGGCATCACCTCGACTCAAGCCTACATGCAAGAGCAAGTCTGGCAGCGATACTGGGAAGTAACAAAAATATATTTACCCTTCTACTTCACGTTAGTTTTAATCAATACCCGCCGCAAACTATATTACCTAATTGTTACTATCTCCGCGTCTATTGGTATCTTAGGGGTGAAAGGTGGGCTGTTTGCTATTTTGAAGGGATTTTCTGCGCGTGTTTACGGCCCACCCAACACACAGTTCGAGGAAAATAACGCTTTTGCTATTGCCGTATTAATTATTATCCCCTTGATATTAATTTGGCAAAAAGAAGAGATTCGACCTTGGCTTAAAAAAGGTCTTTTATTTGCTGTACCTCTACTTTACGCTTGCTCACTATGCTCCTGGTCACGCGGTGCATTGCTTACCATGACCGCCTTAACCAGTATGTTAATTTGGCAAAGTAAACGTAAATACTTGGGCATTCCTCTAGTTTTCATAGGTGCATTTTTTGTCAAAGATTATTTGCCGCAAGAATGGTTCGGTCGAATGGAAACTTTGGAAACGTATGATCAAGATGAATCGGCGATGGGCAGAATTGAAGCCTGGACAGACGGCTGGAATCATACTCTAGAGCACCCTTTTGTCGGCAGCGGCTTTGACGGCTGGATATATGTTACCAACCGTGATTGGCACAGTGCGTATGTTGAAATGTTTTCCGAACACGGTTTTATTGCTTTTGGGCTTTGGCTGTCATTGATCTTAGGTACTGTAATTAACCTGACTAATTTACCAAAAATGACGCGAGGGGTTGAAGGCATGGAATGGGTTGGACATTATTGCTTTATGCTGCGATCGTCGCTAATTTGTTACATGGTCGGTACTGCTTTTCTAGGGCTTTCTTATTGGGATTTACTCTATCATCTAATTTTTATTGCTGTTCTATTGAAAAAGTTTGCTCTTGAAGAACTAGCCGAAAAAAGAAGTGTCTCTTCATTAATACGACCTTCAATAACAACCAGTCGATCAAAGATAAATTCCCAAGGCGCCTTACAATTCCATTCAAAAAAGTCTCCCTCCTGAATTTCCAACATTTCGCGCACTAACATAAACATAAAGTTTTTCTATATTTTCTTTTTGGCCTTGATTACGCTGATCGGCTTTCAATAAATTCATAACTGAAAAAAACAGGCTATGAAGAATATACAGTCCATGTATTCACCTGACTAATCCACATAACACAAGACACTTGAAAGACTTTCACGACCACAGAAACTAAAATTGTTAATGACCAAAACGGCATAATCTCGTAAAATTGTTTAAGTTTTGTTTTCTTTAACGGGGTGAGTCCTTTACGGGGCTCATCCCGTTTTGTATATTTGAGGTGACGTGTTTGATTAAGTCCGCAGTATTGGTTTTGGAAGATGGAACAGTATTTAAGGGAGTATCGATTGGTGCCGAAGGGTGTTCGGTGGGCGAAGTGGTGTTTAATACGGCCATGACCGGCTACCAAGAAATCCTTAGCGACCCCTCCTATGCCAGGCAGATTGTTACTTTGACGTATCCGCATATCGGCAATACGGGTACAAACGACGAAGACAATGAGTCTGTCGGCGTATTTGCCAGCGGTTTAGTCATTAGGGATTTGCCATTGCTGGCCAGTAACTGGCGTAGCGAAAAAACTTTACAACAGTATTTGCTGGATCATAACGTTGTTGCAATAGCCGATATTGATACTCGCAAACTAACCCGTTTATTACGTGATAAAGGTGCTCAACGCGGTTGTATCATGGCTGGAGATTCACTTGATCTCGATGCAGCTAAAACGGCTATTGCCGGTTTTCCCGGATTAAAAGGAATGGATCTTGCCAAAGAAGTTACTACCTATCAAGTCTATGAATGGACTGAAAACACCTGGGATTTAATAACCGGTCATGCTCAAGCAGGAGTGCTAACGCGGCATGTGGTTGCTTATGATTTTGGTATAAAACGCAATATTCTTAGGTTATTGGTTAATCGCGGTTGCCGCGTAACCGTAGTGCCCGCGACGACAAGTGCGGAAACAGTATTGGCAATGAATCCAGATGGGGTATTCCTATCTAATGGCCCGGGCGATCCTGAGCCATGTACCTATGCTATCGAAGCCATCCAAAAAATTCTGGAGAAAAAACTTCCGGTGTTTGGTATTTGCTTAGGTCATCAGCTATTGGCCCTTGCCAGCGGTGCTAAAACCGAAAAAATGAAGTTCGGCCACCACGGCGCCAATCATCCAGTGCAAGAAATTGCCACTGGCCGCGTAATGATCAGCAGCCAAAACCATGGCTTTGCCGCTAATGAAGGCAGTCTGCCTGCCAATGTTGTTGCCACTTATCGCTCATTATTTGACGGCAGCCTGCAAGGCTTAAGGCGCACGGATTGCCCAGCATTCAGTTTTCAAGGACACCCCGAGGCCAGCCCAGGGCCCCACGATGTAGAATCTCTATTTGATGAATTCATCGAGATGATGAATAACGCAAAAAAACATTAACAGACTAGCTAATTCAATAACATGCCAAAAAGAACCGACATAAAATCGATTTTATTACTCGGCGCAGGC
>JAUYMX010000225.1 GCA_030699345.1 Methylococcaceae bacterium | reverse complement strand
ATAAGGCGTTTCGATTTCCGTGTACAAGATAAGCCGACGCATACCTCCGTATAGATTAAGCGTGGCTTCTTGGTATTCCCCAATTATGTGTTCCGGTTTCATGTCATAAATCATGGAACATCTCCTATGCTGCGTTATAAGAATTGACGATTACAACAAATCAGCAACACTGGCCGCTGCACGTTTTACGTCCAAGAAAATCAGCCCCAGCTTGGCATTGGGCTTAGCCAGTACGGTAAGCACTGACTCGGAGCCAGCATAGGTCATCAACACATAACCTTTATCACCTTTGATTAATACTTGCTCCAAACCACCACGCGCCAACTCTTGCGCAGTGCGATCACCCAGTGACAGCATCGCGGCGCTCATCGCGCCCACCCGGTCTTCATCCATACCCGCAGGCAATACCGAGGCAATGGTTAAACCGTCAGTTGAGATCACTGCAGAGGCTTCTATGTCCCCAGAAGTACCATTAAGTTCTGTTAAAACAGATGTCAACATATCTGCGCGCATGGGATTTTCCTTTGTGAGTTAAGTAAGTGGTTGATGAAATTAACGATTTTCGATGGCGTAGCGACTGGTTAACACCCAGGCCAGCGACACGAATTCCGGTTGATTAAAATGAGGGATACCCGATATAGCCAGGACAAATCGATTCTTACCGATGAATAACGGCCAAAACCCTACTTGGCTATTACCAAACACGTCAACCACCGCCCAAGCATGGCTACCTAGCCCCATATTATTGATTAATAGTCCCGAGCGGCGTTCATGCACCGTGGCAATTTCGGCGCTTAATGCCGACAATTCTTCGGCAACTTCATGCGGAAAGCCTTGGCTGGCAAGATAAAAACCTTGCTGATCGGCAAGTAATACTTTGCCATTTTCTGAAAGGGTGCTCAGTAAACCAGGGAGAATTTCTTCTAACGTGCCGTCCGGGTAATGCAGTACCTTTGGCAAGCCTTGTATCCAGCCAAGTTTTTGACAGTGATGAAGTAATTCCAGACATTTTTGTTCGTCTTCCTGTCCCATCAATTGCTGTAAATTTTCGATGTTTAAAAGAGGCGTGCTGGGTTCTAGCAATAGATTTCTTAAAAATTGCCGCGATTTATCAATATCCCTGGAGCACACCGCGTAATAAGCACCGGCGGGAGTCGGATAAATATAAAGCCCTTGGCTCAATGCATACTGGCTCATGCTTCTTCCTCAAGCCCTGGATCCAATGAAAACAACAACGATTGCACCAGCACAGACACGTCATTTTTAACACGGGCATCTACCGCAAATACCGGTGGTTTAATACCTAACGTTTTAAGTTGCACGTGATAATCGTCAATAGTCGGGGTCGTGCTGATGTCCATTTGCGTTACGCCGATGGCGACACCGGTTTCTCCAATAAATTTATCGAAGGCCTCTAAAAAAAACTTCATGTCCTGAAACGGATCGGCGCGAGTATTGTCCAACAGTAAAATTAGACCGATACCGCCGTTGACTAAAATCTCCCACATAAAATCAAAGCGTTCCTGGCCCGGCGTACCGTATAAATGAATTTTTTCACCACCGGACAGATTCATAATGCCGTAATCCATCGCAACGGTAGTAGCCGCTTTTCTGGATTTGGTCATGTCGCTAGCCGCCGCATCTGTTTTGATCGGTGGAGAATCACTAATTGAATTGATCGCGGTGGTTTTACCCGCGCCCACTGGCCCGGTAAAAATAATTTTGTATTGGCTCATGATAGGTAGGTCCCGTTATGCTTTATTACCACGTAATTTACTGATGATGCGGCCTAGCAGACCTTGCTTTTGTAAAGGTTTAAAATCTGGAGCTTGTACCAACTCATCTGCTTCTCGCCTTGCTTGACCGACCAAACCTAACGCATGCGCCGCACTGACAAACACAAAGACATACTGCGGCTTAATGTTGAGTAACCTGGCAACATCTCCCAGAGTTCTAGGTTCCTGAACCAGCAATGCCGCAATACGCATTGCATGTGGTGTAATTAACAGTCGGCTAAAATTGGGCCAGTTTTTTAAATACACCGGATGATCGATATTAATGCTATCTGGATAGCGGCCTTTAGAGGTCCAACAGGCCAATTTCCAAACAAAAGCATCCATGCTGTGAAATTTTTCAAGAGCATTAGTTAATGCCAATGATTCGGTCTTAAAAGGCGACAGTGACATTTTTTTGCTTGGCGCATGCTCTAATTTGAGACTGGCAAATGCCCGGAGTTCCTTATCGTCGGCATCCAGCCATATTTCATGACTTTGCGGAAACAACACCAACTGCCGCCAACCCGAATGTAATTGCAGGTTTTCGTTTTTATCTTGGCAAGTGTTGATCGCTGACTGTATATAGCCTTGAAAATAATCTTTGGGCGCGTAAGTCGCGTTGGCAAATTGTGCAGGATCATTTACATCCACACCTTGTACGTTGCCAATATAAGTGCCAAAGGCAGCTTCGTTTAGCTGCATTGCCGTTTGATGTTTGGAGGTTTTGTTTTGCTCGTCGGTATTGATGGTGTAATTTTTCAATACCGGCTTATCGGCGGGGAGATCGGTTAAGGATGTATCAACAGAAACAGGTGGATTATTTATCTTTTGTTGCGCCAGCCTGGCTTTAACTTCTGCCAGTGCTCCCAGCATGTCTTCAGACTTAACCGGTTTTTTAACGAGCACGACATTATCCAGCCTAATACTTTGTAAAGATAATACGATGACAGGTCTGGACGAGGGCTTTGCCAAATGTTCAGTCAGTAAGCGCTTGGCATTAATGTTATCGCCATCAAAAATATCAACCTCAGCAGATGCCTCGTCAACAACAACCGCCGCTCCCTGACAAGGGCCTTTTAAATACATCACCATGGTCCTGACACTGCGCTCATCCATTGCATGCAGTGCCACTTTTAACGGACTTTTTGCGTTATTCGACATTGTTCAGTCCCTTAAAATATGTGCTTAGCTGCTGCCATGCATCAGGTACATCCATGTCGGCATCTGTTAATTGTCTGAGCATTTGATTAAAACCGTCGACGTTTCGGGTGGATTGATAAAGTTCTAATAATTCTGTTTGTAGCTCCAGCCTATCGGGTTCCGCCAAGATAGCCGATTCCAGCACTGTTTGCGCTTCTGTCAGCTGGCTGTATTCAATAAAATCTCGGGCTAGGCTTAACGCGTCAACATGTATTTGATTTTTATCTTCAGTGACTTTAACTAACTGAGTTGTACCGATGATTCCCAAGCTGAAAATCGAATATCGATTACCGGGTAACGATTGATGACCCGTTTTTGGTGCTTGCAGATAAGTAACCAATGATGCAAATTGCTCGGCATTTAACGCTGATTTAGTGCCCGTCACCATGCGCCTGCTGATAGCCAGTCCACGCCTATTTAGGATAATTAAAAAATCGACCAGCGCCGCATAAAGTTGTGCATCAAGGCGCGCCTGATAACAATAATAAATTCGCTGTACATGAGTAAGCAAACAGGTCGGTTTTTGTGCGACTCGAAACGCCAATGAATCCAACAGCTCACCATCAGCTGACGCCGTCTCCACAAAAAGACTTTTGCTTTGTTGCCAAAAGAATAAGCTGGCCGGTGTCGACGCAAGTATTTTTTCATCATTACAAGTAATCAGAGACAGCTTATTATTCATTTTGGGTTTCCCGATAACATCCGTTAGAGCCTAGTTTAAAGACTACATATTTCAAGGATGCAACACGTCAAACTTTTAATCAGTTCAAAGTTCCCCTATCCTGTAGAACATTTTTTTAACCTAAATACTGAAGAGACCATGACCGAAGCAGCTACATTATTTTCCGATGCCAAACTTGTTATTCCCGGCGGTGTTAATTCGCCGGTTCGCTCCTTTAGCGGTGTGGGCGGCACGCCGGTATTCATCGACCGAGCTTCCGGGCCTTATATAACTGACAGTCTGGGCAATAGTTATATCGACTATGTTGGTTCTTGGGGGCCGATGATTTTGGGCCATGCCCATCCGGAAGTGATTGCAGCGGTAAAAACCGCTGCTGAAAAAGGCTTAAGTTTTGGCGCACCGACAGAAATTGAAACACAAATGGCGCAACGGGTTTGCGACTTGGTCCCTTCCATTGATTTAGTACGTATGGTCAGTTCCGGCACCGAAGCCACCATGAGCGCCATTCGTCTGGCGCGCGGCTTCACCGGCCGCGATAAAATCGTCATATTCGTAGGCTGCTATCACGGACACTCAGACTCGTTCTTAGTTATAGCCGGTTCTGGGGCGTTATCCTTTGGTGTGCCCAGCTCTCCCGGCGTACCGGCTTCTGTTGCCGAAAATACCCTCACGCTGCCCTATAACGATAGCGACGCAGTCAAAAAACTCTTTGCCGAGATCGGCGAACAAATCGCCTGCATTATTGTCGAACCGGTAGCTGGCAACATGAACTGCATTCCCCCAGTGCCGGGCTTTTTGGAAACCTTACGCGAAGTCTGCGATCAATATCAAAGTGTGCTGATTTTTGATGAAGTGATGACCGGCTTTAGAGTTGCATTAGGTGGCGCGCAAGCTGTTTACAACGTCACGCCTGACTTGACCACACTAGGCAAAATCATCGGCGGAGGCATGCCGGTAGGCGCTTTCGGCGGGCGTCGCAACATCATGGAATGCCTTGCACCACTCGGCCCGGTTTATCAAGCGGGTACCTTGTCAGGCAATCCCGTGGCAATGGCTGCTGGCTTAAAAACCTTGGAGCTGATTGATCAGCCAGGTTTTTACGAATCATTGACCGCAAAAACAGAAAAACTTACTTCCGGCTTGAAAGAACGCGCCAACCAAGCAGGGATTGCTTTTAGCACCAACAGTGTCGGCGGCATGTTTGGGTTATTTTTTACTGGCGAGGAGCAAGTCACCAGCTTTGCCCAAGTGATGGCATGCGATCAAAACCTCTTTAAACGTTTCTTCCACGCCATGCTGGATGAAGGCGTATATCTGGCGCCGTCAGCATTTGAAGCCGGTTTTGTCTCTATCGCCCACAGTGATAAAGACCTGGATAAAACCCTGGATACTGCAGAAGCAATCTTTAAACGCTTGTAAATCTTTTGGGCTTTGCGGTAGTACTGCAAAGCCCATCACTCATTCGAAATGAATACACTAACTATCATCCCTTCCTGGTTATGGGCTTTATTAGGCTTGCTGGCGGGAGCACTGATAACCCGCTTAATTTCCGGTAATGACAAAACCACGCTGCAGCAATTTAAAACCGATCTCGCCATCGCTGAAGAAAAACTCAAACAAGCAGCCAACACAGAGGCCGAATTTAAGCAGCTGCAACAGCGATTTTTAGAGCTCAGCCAAGAAAACGCAAAGCTGCACACGAGCATGGCGAGCCAAGCCAGTCACGCCGCAGAAAAAATCCAGCTGTAACAAAATGCCGAAGCCCGCTTGACCACCCAATTTGAAAACTTGGCAGGTAAGATTTTTGAAGAGCGCAGCAAGCAATTCACCGAACACAACAAAACCAGCCTCGACCATATCGTCACG
>JAUYMX010000224.1 GCA_030699345.1 Methylococcaceae bacterium | reverse complement strand
GGTGACGATGGATTTGGTAACAACTTTTTGTTGCTTGCCTAACAGTGGCGAGCTTTCCAGTTCCGGGATTTTAAAAATTGCGGCTAATTGACGATTATTGATGTCGCTACGGCCGATGGCTTCAAACAGTCGGTCAGCATCAGTCTGTTTAAAATGCCGCACCAGTTCAGCCATATCCAGCGCTTTAATGCCTAAACGCTGAGTTTCTTTTTCCAAAATGGCTTTGCCGGCCGCAATATTTTGAGTCTGTTGTTGATTTTTAAACCAGCTTTTGACTTTGCTGATCGCGCTGGTGGTTTTTAAATAACCTAAATGCGCGTCTATCCAATGACGGTTAGGTCCGCCGTCTTTAACAGTAAGAATTTCTACTTGTTCCCCGGATTTTAATGTGTAGGTCAATGGCACAATGCGGCCATTGATTTTGGCGCCACGGCATCGGTGACCGACTTCGGTATGAACGGCGTAAGCAAAATCCAGCGGTGTCGCGCCTTTGACTAAGTCGACCAATTTGCCGGCCGGGGTTAATACGTACACCCGGTCATTAAATAGTTCGCTGCGAAAATTATCGCTGAACGCTTCATCAGTGGTTTTGTCTTCCAGCAATCGGCGTAAGGTGGCGACGCTTTTTTCCATGGCTGCATTTTGCTTGCCGCCTTCTTTATAAGCCCAGTGTGCAGCAACGCCCAGTTCGGCAAAATCATGCATGTCGCGGGTACGGATTTGTACCTCGATGCGGTTGCCCTGAGCATCCAAAATTACCGTATGCAGCGATTGATAGCCGTTTTCTTTGGGGTTGGCGATGTAGTCGTCGAACTCTTTGGGGATATATTGCCAACCGCTATGCACAAAGCCCAATGCCGCGTAGCACTGGGTCAGGTTGTCGACAATCACGCGTACAGCCAGCAAGTCATAAAGCTCATCAAGGGGCAGCTGCTTACGCTGCATTTTTTTCCAGATGCTAAAAATATGCTTTGGGCGGCCATAGCATTGGCAGGCAATACCTTCATCAC
>JAUYMX010000215.1 GCA_030699345.1 Methylococcaceae bacterium | reverse complement strand
TTACAGGGCCGAGGCAAATCCAAAATGTCAGCGCTGGGGGCAGCCATGCGCAAGTTGGTACATTTGTGCTTTGGCGTACTCAAAACTAGGCAACCTTATCAGGCTAATTATGCAATTTAATATTGACTGCCAAGACGGTATCTACGAGTTATGTCCTTTTCTCTGAGTCAAGGTAGAGAGTGTCAGGACAAATATCTTGTTCATGGGGCCAGACAACCGTGCCATCTAATACCTTAACTTGGTTAAAGTAGTTTTTGTCCCCGAGTTCTTTGAAAACACCAAAATCGAGCAAACTAGAGCAATCATAAATACCTTGCTCCCCGTTAGTGAAAGTAAGCTTCAATTTGTAGTCGTCCGCTGGTGAGACCTCGCTAATTCTTGGGTTCATGTTGATCACCTCAAAGGATTTATTTTATAAGGTTGCTGACCCGCTACTGCAAGCTCCCAATCCGCAACCAGTTCGTCCTTGTGTAATTCAATCCATGCTTGAAGAAGCTTCATTTTTGCATTGGGAATACTGCCTTCCAACACATTACCGTCCGGAATAGAAACAATCACTTCATACTCTTGATACTTGGCATGAATATGCGGAGTGTTATGTTGCTTGTTATCCATGAAATACATGTAGATTATGATTCCATAGAACATCGAAATTGCTGGCATATGATTCTCGGGCTTTTCCTGTTCTTTTGAATGCTTGGTGTCAATCGATTATTTGGCCAGGTATCACGCAGGATGCTGCCGACGTTAGGAGGCGCATCGGTCGCGAACGATGCGCTTTACGGTGTTCAGCACATCCTACAGCCCTACGGATATTTTACCGATCACGAGTATTCCATAAATTTTCTAGCCATTCAGTAAAAACTTCCATTTCAGATATTGCGGCAAATAATTTTTCACCAGTAACTCTAATTGATGTGTCCTCAAGGAATGCAAGAAACTCAAATGACTCTTGATTGCCTTCACCAGCATTTGAAAATTGAGAGGCAGTGTAATCATCCATAAAAAAGGGGGGGCGTAACTTTTTTAATTCATGGACTGAGTAAGATTGGGTATTCATAGTGATTGACTCTAGGTGTTGAGCTTTATTTCTCACAAGAACAATTTCCTCCAAGACTTCAAGTTTTGATGGACTATCCTCAAAATTAACATCGAATTGAGCAAAATATGCCCTGTAACCATTTAAAAAACCTTTCTCAAATGCTTTTGTAATCTCATCCTTTGGCTTGGCATCTATAACTTTTTTATTACAAATTTCACATTTCAAATTAATATTTTTTTTAATATCAGGCTGCCCAATCCTACGATCCCACTCTTTAAAATAAATTTTAAAGACATTTGAGAGCATTGAAACACAGACACATCCAAGAACTTGGAGCGATTCATCCGCCTCTATAAATTCTTGAAGAAAATATGGCTCTGGGTCTTCGCCATAATAAGGTGGGGGGGAAAAAGGATATTCTTCAGCTTCAATCAGACGCTTACGTTCAATAAAAGGCGCGGATGATATATCGTAAAATTGCCGAATAAAGCTTAATTGTCGTTTTAAAAAATATTGAACATCCATGCTTATTCTTTTTAATGCCTAAGTAATTATAAGGTTTCCGTATATTGTCCAATCTTAAAAACGCAGTTGCAACAAGTGTCTGATTTCAAGCGAGCTTTTCTCATCCACTACTTTGCAGCAGTATGAATGCTTCCCTTGACGTAGTCCATTAATAGACTTAATTTAACATTAAATCTATAATTGAATCAATATCAGGAGATACCCCATGTTATCACTTGCCACCGCTCAACTTTCTTCCGATAGCGCGAAGCTTTCCAAAGCCGCCTTACTCACATTTTTTAATATCGCGACTGCGTGGAGTCTTAATGCCGACGAGGCGATGACGCTGTTGGGCTTGGATTCCCGGAGTACGTATTTTAAATGGAAGAAGCAGCCGGAATCGGCCAAGCTTAATCCGGATAAATTGGAGCGGCTTTCGTATATTTTCGGCATTTATAAAGCCTTGCAGGTGTTATTGCCCAAAGCGGATGCGGCCGACCAATGGCTAAAGCGGCCCAATTCGGCGATACCTTTTCAAGGCAAATCGGCGCTTGAACGCATGCTGACAGGCCATGTTGCCGACCTGTATGTGGTGCGGCAATATCTGGACGGGCAGCGCGGCTGGTCATGAGTAAGCAGCCGCCATTAAGCCGTATCAGCTGGACGCCTTGCTGGCGCTTGGTGCCCAGCCGGTTTCCGCCTGCCGGATTATTTGACCGTGTTGCTGCGCCGGAAGATCTGGAAATTGTCTTTGCCATCGAAGCGCTAACTAATGATCGATTGCGCGATGAAGCCGGGGAAATTAACCTGGTACCGCCGGAAGAACGTATTTCAGGGCCGGGCACCACGCCGATTATGGCGGCTTTCACCCACCTTAATCCAGAAGGTAGCCGATTTACCGATGGCAGTTATGGTGTTTATTATGCCGCGGCTGATATTGCGACGGCGATTGCGGAGACTAAGTTTCATCGAGCCTTGTTTTTAGCCGCGACCAATGAGCTGCCGATAGAAATTGACATGCGCAGTTATGCGTCTGATCTGGATGCTGATTTGCATGATATTCGTGGTAGTCAGGCTGAAATGGCGGATGTTTATACGCCTGAGATAAGTGCTTATGGCAATGCTCAAGTGATGGCGAGAGAGCTGCGTGCCCGCGGCTCAAACGGCATTGCTTACGACAGTGTGCGGTTGTCAGGCGGCGAATGTGTTGCGGTTTTCCGGCCTCGGATTTTATCGCCTGTTCGGCAGGGCGCGCATTATTGCTATGTGTGGAATGGGCGGGAGATTACGGATGTTTATCAGAAAGTGGCGTGTTAATTTCGTTCATGGTTCGACAAGCTCACCACGAACGAAATCAACACCTTACCGTTCGTCCTGAGCCTGTCGCAGGACTTATCAGAGATGAGCTAACTTATCGGCAAAAAATACTTTCGCCTAAAAACCAGCGCCACTTTAACCAAGCCAATCAACACCGGCACTTCCACCAGCGGCCCGATCACTGCCGCAAACGCCTCGCCTGATTGCAGGCCAAATACTGCCACGGCCACGGCAATCGCCAGTTCGAAGTTGTTGCCGCTGGCGGTAAATGCCAGGGTGGCACTTACTGGGTAGCTGGCGCCCGCTTTGGCCGACATATAAAAGGTGGCTAAAAACATAATGACAAAGTAAATCACCAGCGGCACGGCGATGCGCAATACATCTAACGGCAGTTGCACGATGATTTCGCCTTTGAGGGAAAACATCACCAGGATTGTGAACAACAGCGCTATCAAGGTGATCGGGCTGATTTTGGGGATGAATTTTTCTTCATACCATTGCACATCTTTAAGTTTCACCAGCACCAAGCGCGTAAACATGCCGGCAAAAAATGGGATGCCCAGATAAATCAACACACTTTCCGCGACTTGCCCCATGGTGATTTTAACTTCCAGACCCGAGGCAATGCCTAGCCAGTCGGGCAGCACGGTCACGAACACGTAGGCGTACACCGAAAAAAACAGCATCTGAAAGATGGAGTTAAACGCCACTAAACCGGCACAGTATTCGGTGTCGCCTTCGGCCAGATCATTCCATACCAAGACCATTGCAATGCAGCGCGCTAGGCCGATGATGATCAGGCCGACCATGTATTCCGGGTAATCGCGCAGGAAAACTACCGCCAGCGTAAACATCAACACCGGGCCGATGATCCAGTTTTGTATCAATGACAAAATCAACACTTTGGTGTTTTTGAATACTAACGGCAATTCTTCGTAACGCACCTTGGCCAGCGGCGGATACATCATTAGGATCAGGCCGATGGCAATGGGAATCGAGGTGGTGCCGACTTGAAAACGGGTCAACCATTGGGTGACATCAGGGACAAAATAGCCGAGACCTACGCCGCCTGCCATCGCTGTAAAAATCCACAGGGTTAGAAAACGTTCTACAAAGCCTAAATGCTTGGGAGTTAGTTCTTGATTGTTGTTCATAGCGGTTCACTGCCGATTTTGTTTAAAGCTTCGGTGAGTTCTTGCTTGGAGAGGCTTTCGACAGGTAAGGCCAACAATTGTGCAATGCGCTTTTCCAAGGCTTGGTAAGTCGCCTCAAACGCTGCCTCAATAGTTTCAGAGCTGCCGGATACATGAGCCGGATCAGGTAATCCCCAATGACCGCGCACGGCTTTGCCTAAATAAACCGGGCAGCTCTCGCCAGCCGCGGAATCGCACACGGAAATCATGATGTCGATTTGGCCTTCGGTGAACACATCCCAGGATTTGCTGCTGTAGCCGTCGGTCGGCAAGCCGTGTTTTGCTAAGGTCGCTAATGCGTTGAGATTGACTTGGCCGGTCGGGTGGCTACCGGCACTGAAGGCGCGAAAGCGGTCACCGCCCAGATGGTTGATCAGCGCTTCACCGAGAATGCTGCGGCAGGAATTGCCGGTGCATAGAATCAGGATGTTTAAGGGTTGTTGGTTCATCGCGGTTTCCTCGATGGATAAATGATTAAAGTAATTCCTACAAAAGCTCTGTCATCTTCGTTAAACCTTTGCCGCCAATCGGCGCTTCTGCCAACCAGGGAATTAATGCGCAACGTGTTGATAATTGTTCGGCCACCTTGCGGATAAAAGGAATTTCATAGTGTCCCCGCTGGGCCAGTTGCGGGTCGTGCGTGCCGCTGGCAAGCAGGCTTTGGTTGATAATCCATGCATAAGGCGTGATACCGGCGCGGAGCAAGTCTTGCTGCAGGCGCTCGGCTTCGTGCACCGGTGTGGCTTCGGCCAATGTGGTGACAATCACTCGGGTAAATGCCGGGTCACGCAAGCGCGGTAACAGCTGGCGCACCGCTTCGGGTATATCTCCTTGCACCCGCAATACTTCGCGGTGATATGCTTCGGCGGCATCCAGCAATAAAATAGTGTGGCCGGTAGGCGCGGTGTCTAAAACCACAAAGCGGTCTTTGCCTTCTGCGACAGTGTTGGCAAAGGCTCTAAATACCGCAATTTCTTCGGTACATGGCGAGCGTAAATCCTCTTCAAGCATGGCTTTGGCACTGGCATCAAGATTGGTCCCCGCCTTGGTCATAATGTCTTGCCGGTAACGCTCAATTTCCACTTGCGGGTCGATTCGGCTTACCGATAAACCTGGCACCGGTGTTTCAATCGCGGCGGCAACATGCGCCGCCGGATCGGTAGTGGATAACAACACTTGATGGCCGCGCAAGGCTAAGGATGTGGCAATTGCCGCAGCCACTGTGGTTTTACCGACGCCGCCTTTGCCCATGGTCATGATGACGCCAACACCGCCTGCTTCAAGGTCGTCGATCATTTTGTGTAGCGATGGTAGCTCCGGGATTGGCGTTTGCGGGATAGATATGTCTTCATCGGCAGCTTCTGGTTTTGACAGCGCCTGCAATGCGGTAATGCCAACCAAGCCTTTGGGCATGAATGCCGTGACAAAGCGTGGCAAAGCTGCCAGTTTATCGGGTATGGCAGCCAGTGCTTGTTGCGCTCGTTGGGTCATCGCGTCGGCAATAATATCGCCGGGTGTTTTAGCTTGG
>JAUYMX010000210.1 GCA_030699345.1 Methylococcaceae bacterium | reverse complement strand
AACTTACGTTATTGAAAGGTCTATGTCAGAAATTAACAAAGTGGTGCTTGCTTATTCTGGAGGTTTGGATACTTCCGTTATTCTTAAATGGTTGCAGGATGTTTACGACTGTGAAGTGGTGACGTTTACTGCCGATTTGGGGCAGGGTGAAGAAGTTGAGCCGGCTCGTGCAAAAGCCCAAAGTTTGGGTATTAAGGACATTTTTATCGAAGATTTGCGGGAAGAGTTTGCCCGTGATTTCGTGTTTCCAATGTTCCGCGCCAATACGATTTATGAAGGCGAGTATTTGCTGGGTACGTCAATCGCCCGGCCGTTAATTGCCAAGCGTTTGATTGAAATTGCTAATGAAACCGGCGCCACGGCGATTTCTCATGGCGCAACCGGTAAGGGTAATGATCAAGTACGTTTTGAGTTGGGCGCCTATGCACTGCGGCCTGATATTAAGGTGATCGCACCTTGGCGGGAATGGGATTTAACGTCACGTCAAACTTTACTGGATTATGCTGAAAAGCACGGCATTCCTGTGGAAATGAAAAAGGGTAAAACTTCGCCGTATTCGATGGAAGCCAATCTGCTGCATCTTTCTTATGAAGGTCGCTTTCTCGAAGATCATTGGGCAGAACCAGAGGAAGATATGTGGCGTTGGACAGTGTCACCTGAGAACGCGCCTGATCAGGCGACTTATATTGAACTGACGTATCAACACGGTGACATCGTCGCGATTGACGGTGTGGCTCATAGCCCGGCGCAAGTGCGGGAAAAATTGAATAAATTGGGTGGCGAAAACGGCATCGGTCGTCTTGATATTGTTGAAAACCGCTATGTGGGTATGAAATCTCGCGGCTGTTATGAAACTCCAGCCGGTACGGTAATGTTAAAAGCACATCGTGCGATTGAGTCCTTAACGTTGGATCGTGAAGTTGCGCATCTGAAAGATGAATTGATGCCGCGCTATGCATCGTTAATCTACAACGGCTATTGGTGGAGTCCTGAACGTAAATTGTTGCAGACCATGATTGATGAGTCGCAAGTCAATGTTAACGGCAAAGTCAGAATCAAACTTTATAAAGGCAATGTGATCGTTGTTGGTCGTGCGTCTGAGACTGACAGTTTATTCGACGAAAGTATCGCTACTTTTGAAGATGATCGGGGTGCTTATAATCAAAAAGATGCAGAAGGCTTTATCAAGCTGAATGCGTTACGGTTGCGCATAGCCGCCAAACGACTGAAATAATCCTAACGGCATGAAGCTTATAACTTCATGCCGTTTTTGTTTGTGCTATTGGTTGCACCAAAACAAGGAAAATTTCAATCAAGCTTGTATAATCGCCTACTAACTGACGGTTATCACTATTATAAAAATGAATGTTAGTACGCCTGCCTGTTTCTGGCTTGAGAGGAAGTAAATAATGAGCGATATGCGAGAAACTAAATCAGCGCTAGTTAAAATTGATAGCGGGCTAATACCTGCACATCAGCGACTGGTGAAGGTTAACCGATTGCTGCTGGCAGTCATTGCGTTCTTGATGACTGTAATTATGGTTATTGGCGCTTGGTTACTGCCAAGCGATGATTTTATTGCCGATTATAAAAGCCCAGTGTCATCAGCTTATGCTAAAGGAATGAACCCAGTGTTGTCTGCCGAGGTAAATACTTTAAAAGGACAAGTGGTGGGATTGGTTAGTGGGTCAATCGAAAGCAAGCTGAAAACATTAGAAAGCAGTATTAAGGGCGGCTCTTTTGCAAACTCATTGGGCACTATCGAAGATTTGAAAAACGACGTTAAAATTCTTCGTACTTATGAGCCCGAAACCCACCAGCCAACTGCAATTTCCAATGAGCAAGTGTTGCGGGAAATGTCTCAGCTAAAGCGGCTTATTTATACGACTGTCGGTTCGTGTGGATTAATGTTGGCAGCTGTCGCAGGCATCTGGATAAAAAATCGCAGACGACTTCCTCATATCAAACCAAGTTTTTTAGGCAAGAGACATTAGTAATTGATAGACACAAAAAAACCGCCCCAACTTTCAAAGCTTGGGGCGGTTTTTTTGTGTCTTACGTTAGGTGTTATTTGCTGCCTAAGTAAGCGTAAAGTGCATCTACTGCTTGGTCTTCGCCGTAGCCTGCAGTGGTAACAGCTTTAACCTTTAAGATTTCTTCGATAGCTTTTGGCATGCCGCCTTTGCCTTCTTTTAGAACTTTTTCAAATCTAGCTCTATCCAATGTGCCTGCTTTTACCAAAGCAAACAATTGTGGGTTTGATGAGATGTCGTGGCAAGTGCCGCAACCGCGACCGAAAGAACGCTCATAAATTTTTTGACCGATTTCCAACTTTTCATCAGCGACTGCTTGCCCACTTAAAGCAATTAAAGCAACTGCTGCGATAGAACCTATTGTTGTTATTTTCATGTTGACCTCTCTTGGTGGAAAAAAAGAACCATCCTCCCGAACAGTTCGCTTAAAGTTAAACGGCGCAAAGGATAGGCAGTTTAACGGTAAATTTCAATTGTTTTATGCAAAAAGCGATTAAATCCCGACATCGATTATCAAAGTTTGCAATGAACAACAGATGAATTAAAGCTTATTGGTTTTGTGCATTGATCAATGCATATTTTATGACGTCTGTTATGTTAAGTCGCCCTATAAATTGATATGCATTAGTAAAGAATATCAACTGTCGCCATGAAACCAAGCCAATTTGTCGTGTAATGTGACTACAGTGCCGATGATTATCAGTGTCGGTGGCTTAATGTCTTTGTCAATAACCAAACTTGGCAGAGTTTCTAGCGTGCCCGTGATGACGCGTTGATTAATGGTGGTACCTTGTTGTACCAAGGCAATGGGTAAGTCTTTTGGACTGCCATGAGCCATCAGTGCCTCGCATATTTTTTCTAGTCCCACCAGGCCCATATAAATAACGATTGTCTGATTTGGCGCAGCCAATTGCGTCCAATTTAAGTTGATAGAGTTATCTTTTAAATGTCCGGTGACAAAGGTGCAGGACTGCGCATGATCTCGGTGTGTAAGTGGAATGCCTGCATAACTTGCACAGCCTGAAGCGGCTGTAATGCCAGGAACCACCTGAAAATTAATACCTTGTTGCATTAGGGTTTCAATTTCTTCGCCGCCACGGCCAAAGATAAACGGATCGCCACCTTTAAGGCGCACAACTCGCTTTCCTGCTTTGGCTAAGTCTGCCAGTAAAATATTAATGTCTTCTTGGGGGACGGTATGATTTTGCCGTTGCTTGCCGACATAAATCTTTTCTGAATCACGTCTAGCCAATTCAAGAATTTCTGGCGAGACTAAGCGGTCATAAACGATTACGTCGGCTTGCTGCATTAATCGCAAGGCACGAAACGTAAGCAAATCAGGTGCTCCAGGTCCAGCGCCGATTAAATAAACTTCGCCGAAGTTGGTGCCTTGTTCATGTTTGGCAAGATTTTCTGTCAACTGCCGTGCCGCTTCTTGTTCTTTACCGGCAAACACCAATTCAGCAACAGCGCCTTGAAAGTTGTTTTCCCAAAAAATTCGCCGCTGTGCGGGCACTTTAATGCTTTGCTTAACCGCCCATCTAAATTTTTCTGCAAGCGCAGCCAGCTTGCCGTAAGCCGGGGGGATTACTGTCTCAATCTTAGCCCTAAGTAATCGTGCTAAAACCGGTGCAGCCCCCCCGGAGCTAACTGCCGCAATAATTGGTGAACGATCAATGATTGCTGGAAAAATAAAACTGCATAGAGCGGGGCTATCAACCACGTTAACGAGGATGTTTTGCTGTGTAGCTGTGTGTGCGACCAGTTCGTTGGTTTGTTGATTATCTGTCGCCGAAATAACCAGTTTAAAACCAATTAAGTCTTCTGTAGAAAATGATTTTTGCAGTACATTTAAGTCATGTACGGCCTGTAATTCAGACACATGCGTGCTTATTTTACGGGCTATTACTGTGATCTTTGCGTCGGCTTTGAGCAGTAACTCGATCTTTCTGGCGGCTATTTCACCAGCACCTACTACCAAGCAAGGTTGGCCTTGGAGTTTCATAAAAACGGGAAAGTAATCCATTTTAAGGGCTATGATTTTTGGATTAAAAAGGGGTGGTATTATAAGCACTCTTAAAGAATGCAAGAAAACATAAAACCAACATGAATATTGAATGTCATTTTGAAGTGGACGCCAGTGGTCTGCAGTGCCCGTTGCCGTTGCTTAGGTTAAAAAAAGTCTTAGTAACAATGGCAAGTAATGAAATTGTTAAAGTTATCACCACAGATCCTGCGGCGCATTTGGATTTTGGCGTTTATGCCAATCAAACCGGCCATCAAATTCTTGCCTGTATACAAGAATCCGACAGCCGAATTTTTTTCATCAAGAAAAAATGAAAGTCGCGGTTATTTGAAATGATGGCCCGGGCAAATTCCATCTCTTAGGGTTATGATCGGCCAATTTGATGATTTGGCAAACTGTTCCAGCTTTTCATCAGGGTCTACTGCAACTGGGTTATCTACCCGTTGTAAAAGAGGTAAATCATTGTGAGAATCGCTGTAAAACCAGCTGCCTTCTAACGTATTGTTTGATTGTTGTAGCCAGGCTTCCAATGTCTTTACTTTACCTTCGCGAAAACAGGGTGTGCCGCTAAAGCCACCGGTATATCGGCCATCGACAAATTCAGGTGTGGTCGCCAACAAATGTTCAATACCATATAGATTAACTATCGGTTCAGTAACAAAGCGATTGGTTGCGGTGATCACCATTAAAGTGTCGCCTCGCGCTTTATGTTTAGCGATTAATTCTTCAGCAGACTTCAGCATTAAGGGTTTGATAATTTCTTGTATAAATTGCTCGCGCCAGCTGTAAAGTTGTTCTACAGGATTATCGGCTAACGGTTGCAGCGAAAACTTAAGAAACTCAACCATGTCCAGGCTGCCTTGCTTGTAATCATCGTAAAATTTAGTATTGGCGCTCTCGTAATAGTCTTTGTCAACGATGCCATTATCAACAAGAAATTGTCCCCACAAATAGTCACTGTCATCGGCAATTAGGGTGTTGTCCAAATCGAAAATCGCTAAGCTCACGGTTAAACCTGTCTGAAATAATAAAAAAATTAAGCCCTATGGCGTCTGTAGTTTATTTATGGAACAATGGTTGCATTATAAAACTAGCTTGCCTGCTGGGCGATTCTAACACAGTCGAATTAAAGTCACGGGTAAGGTAATAACACAGGTTTTTTGACATGATAGACTCTAAAGGATACCGACCCAATGTCGGAATCATCCTTTGCAATGACGAGGGTCGCGTGTTTTGGGCAAAGCGGATGGGCATGAACTCCTGGCAGTTCCCGCAAGGTGGTATCAATGACAACGAAGACCCGGAAACAGCGATGTATCGAGAATTGTGGGAGGAGACAGGGCTGCAAAAGCAGCATGTTGAAGTGCTGGGGCGCACTCGCTATTGGCTGAGATACCAATTGCCTGAACGCTACATCCGCAAAAACTCATTGCCGTTATGCATTGGTCAGAAGCAGATTTGGTTTATGCTGCGCTTGGTAACACATGAATCCAATGTGCGTTTTGACCTTAGTCCGAAGCCGGAATTTGATAATTGGCGCTGGGTAGATTATTGGGAGCCATTAAAAGATGTGGTTTACTTTAAGCGTAAAGTGTATCAAAAGGCTATGAGCGAACTGGGTTGCATTCTTACCATTGATTCTGTGCCAGTAAAAGCTGAAGGTTTCTTAGCCATCGACAAAATACCTGTGGGCCAGGATGGTAAACGTTAATAGCCGTGGTCAGTCAGTTTCAGTTCTGTTAACCGCCCCGGTAACCTGATCACTTCCGAATTGACGTTCCCATTATTACCCAGATGTATTAAGCGATAGCCTGGGGGCGTGTCATCGACGCTAAATTGTGTGCTGCCGGGACTAAATTGAAAGCATGTTGATGGTGTGCCAAACACTTGAGTGGCGCCTATCTCCGCTTCTAATTCCTGATGAATATGTCCATTGATTAACGCTTTAATCTGCGGAAATCGCCTCACGATTGCCAGCAATTCCTCACTGTTTTCTACCATCATAGTATCCATCCATTTGCTTTTGGATTTTATACAATGGTGATGCACTGCGATGATGGCGTTAAGGGCAGGATAATCTTCTAAACACTGTTCAAGAAACAGCAGTTCTTGTTCCGCTAGACGACCTCCGGGCTTTCCCGGAATTTGGCTATTTAAATTAATCACCTGCCAGTTATTCAGCAAAAGTTGTTTGTCGCAACTTACCTTATCGGTCTTAAAAACCTGCTGCATCAAGTCATAATCGTCATGATTGCCGGGTAAACAAAGGCAGGGCAGAGCAGGATAATGCTCCAGGCATTTTAAAATCTGCTGATAACTTGCTATACAAGGTTCTTGTGCCAGATCCCCGGTCAATAACAGCAAATCAAAACGCTGTCCGGAGCTGAGCGCTTGCTTTAAGCAGGCATGAAAATAATGTAGTGTATCTACGCCTAATAAAGTGGCGCCGGGTTGCGACAAAATGTGCATATCGGATAATTGCAGTATCGATAAGACATTTTCGTCGGAAGTATTCATGTGCCAGTCTTAATCGGTAGTCTTGTAAAGAATCTTTGAATTGCGCGCGGGGTTATATAACAACCTAAGCGCCTCAGGGAGATGCTGCAAATCAGTAGGTAAAAATCCCTGTTCAATAAACCAGTGCATAGTTTGTGTCGATAACACGAACAAGGTATTAAGCTGCAGCTGTTTGGCTTTGTCATAGACAAACTCCAACATGCGCTTAGCACGCGCGCCGCCCTGGTAATCAGGGTGTACGGCCAAACAGGCAATAGCGCCGAACTGTCCTGGCAAATCAGCGTGCAAAGCGATGCAGCCGATAATTAAACCGTCGCGTTCAATGACCACATAATCGCTGATTTCCATTTCAATCTTTTCTCTGGAGCGCTTAGCCAGCTTGCCTTGCTGCTCTAATGGCTTAATGAGTTCCAGAATGCCGCCGATGTCGTCCAGCGTGGCGGTGCGGATGGTTTCAAATGCTGTTGAACTGATTAAGGTACCAATGCCGTCGCGGGTAAACAGTTCCAGCAGCAATGCACCGTCGACATGGCGATTGATCAAATGCGCGCGCTGCACGCCTTGCTGGCAGCTTTGTATCGCGGCTCGCAATGAACGAGCAATGATCTCCGATAACTTTGGGGTTTGCTGCAACAGCTCATTAGCCTGCGCGGTCGTTAGTTGCTGAATCGGTTGTTGATCTTGTGGCGAAACACACGCTTGTTCAGTCAATAAAATCAGTTTTTCCGCTTGCAGTGCAATTGCTACTTCGGTTGCCACTTCTTCGGCTGATAGATTAAATACCTCGCCACTGGGCGAATAACCGATCGGTGAAATCAGCACCACATTGTTCTGATCAAGTTGCTGGTGAATACCCTGGCTATCGATACGCCGTACCTTGCCGGTATAGCAATAATCGATACCATCCAATACTCCCAACGGTTTAGCGGTGACGAAATTACCGGACGCCACCCGAATCTTGGCACCCGCCATCGGCGAGCCCGACACGCCCATCGACAGTAAGGCTTCGACCTCAATACGTACCAGCCCAGCCGCCTGCTTAACATATTGCAGTGTCGTGGCATCGGTAATACGCAAATGATGATGGAATTTTGGCGTATCGCCTTGCTCCAACACGCGTTCGTCAATTTGTGTACGAATGCCATGCACCAGCACCAATCTGGCGCCCAAGCTTTTTAGCAAGGCAAAATCGTGAATCAGATTATCGAAATCCGGCTCAGTGACCGCCACGCCGCTGAAAAAAATCACAAACGTGCGATTGCGGTGGGCGTGGATGTAGGGTGACGAATTTCTAAACCAACTTACGAATGTGGATTGTTGCTGCATTAGCGTGTTGGATTCTTAGTAGATAGCTATGGAGGATTAAATCTTTTTCACAAACTCTGATTTCAGTTTCATCGCGCCAATGCCATCGATTTTGCAATCAATGTCATGATCGCCATCAACCAAGCGAATATTTTTAACTTTAGTGCCGACTTTAACGACCAAAGATGAGCCTTTAACCTTTAGATCTTTAATGACAGTGATGGAATCACCGTCTTGCAACACATTGCCATTGGCGTCCTTAATCACGCGCGCATCATCGCCGCTTTCAGCAGTCGATGCTTGAGGCCATTCATGAGAGCATTCCGGGCAAATGTACGACTCTCCATCCACGTATGTGTATTCTGAGCCGCACTTTGGGCAATTGGGTAAATCACTCATGTTTATATCCTGTGTTCGGTTAACTAAATTTATAGGGAAATGCTTTGGTAGGGTACGCATTGCGTACCTTTTGTAATCAACGTTTTGAAAATGGTACGCGATGCGTACCCTACTTGGCTTTATAAAGGATAGGTAGCACGTAGCAGGATGGGTAGAGTGATAACGAAACCCATCGTCACCAATTCTTTCCGATGGGTTTCACTGCGTTCTACCCATCCTACAATCAACAATCAATCCAAATTATCCGTCACCGCGCCCTTAGACGCAGAGCTCACCAATTTGGCATATTTTGCCAATACGCCGCGGGTATAACGCGGGGCGGGTTGTTGCCATTTTTCAAGGCGTCGAGCGATTTCTTGTTCATCAACATGCAAGGTCAATTGTTTGGTTTCAGCGTCAATGGTGATTTGGTCACCTTCTTGAACGATTGCCAGCGTTCCGCCGACATGGGCTTCTGGTGTAATGTGGCCGACCACGAAACCGTGGGTGCCACCGGAAAAACGACCATCTGTAATAAGTGCAACCTCTTTGCCCAAGCCTTTACCCATTACTGCTGAAGTAGGGGTGAGCAATTCGCGCATGCCGGGGCCGCCTTTGGGGCCTTCATAGCGAATAACAATAACATCGCCTTTGACAATGCTGCCGTCCAAAATACTTTTCAGTGCCTGCTCTTCGGCCTCAAATACTTTAGCTTTACCAGTAAAAACTAAACCTTCTTTGCCGGTGATTTTGGCAACTGCACCTTCGGTAGCCAAATTGCCGTAAAGAATGGATAAGTGGCTGTCTTTTTTGATCGGGTTGTTCAATGGCCGAATGATGTCTTGGCCTTCCAGATAAGGTTTAACATCAGCCAGGTTTTCGGCCAGGGTTTTACCCGTCACGGTCAAGCAATCACCGTGCAACAGGCCAACATTTAATAATTCTTTCATTAACGGCTGAATGCCGCCAATTTCCACCAATTCCGCCATTGAATACTGGCCACTGGGTTTTAAATCGGCCAGCATTGGAACGTGTTCGCCGATGCGAGTGAAATCATCCAAGGTTAAATCCACATAGGTGGCGTTAGCCATTGCCAACAAATGCAGCACAGCATTAGTTGAGCCGCCTAGAGCGATAACGACTGTGATGGCATTTTCAAACGCCGCTTTGGTCATGATGTCGCGTGGCTTGATGTCTTTTTTCAATAGTTCTAATACCGCTGCACCGGCGCGTTCGCAGTCCAGGCGTTTATCATCGGAAATTGCGGTTTGCGCGGAGCTGTTCGGCAAGCTCATGCCTAACGCTTCAATGGCTGATGCCATGGTGTTAGCGGTGTACATGCCGCCGCAGGAACCGGCGCCGGGAATGGCTTTTTCTTCAATAGCCGCCAATTCGGCATCATCGATTTTATTGTTGGCGCGGGCGCCGACGGCTTCAAATACGGAAACAACGTCGAGTTTTTTGTTGTTATGGCAGCCGGATAAAATAGTACCGCCGTAGACAAAAATCGCAGGGCGATTAAGGCGCGACAAAGCGATCATACAGCCGGGCATGTTTTTATCGCAGCCGCCTATGGCAACCACTCCATCGAAGCCCTGGCAGCCAACTACCGTTTCAATCGAATCGGCAATCACTTCCCGAGATACCAATGAGTATTTCATACCCTCGGTACCCATCGAGATACCGTCGGAAATGGTAATGGTATTAAAGATAACAGCCTTGCCGTCGGCATTGTTGACACCGCGTGCAGCATCGTCAGCCAGACGATTAATGTGCATATTGCAGGGTGTGACCATACTCCAGGTTGAAGCGATACCAATTTGCGGCTTTTTGAAATCTTCATTTTTAAAGCCGACTGCGTGCAGCATTGCGCGGCTTGGCGCACGCTCCATACCGTCAACTACCAAAGAAGAAAAATGCCGGATATTTTTGTCGTCTGTTGTGGCCATTTATGAGATTCCTGAATAATTCTGTTTGAGAAGGCAGAGGAGAGTCTGCCTAATGTATTGCGAGAAAGGGGCTTAAATAAACCAGTCTTAATAAGAGTCCCAGCTATTTTTTCGGCGCCAGCTGAGCTTAGGCAGGATAAATCCCAACAACACACCGACTAAAGCGAGTGTGCCACCATAAATAAACCAGTCTTGGTTGGTGCTGTCTTGTAGTGCTTTATTTTCAAGTTTGATTTGCTCCAGTTCGCGTTCTACATTGACGACGCGTTCTTGAAGTTCATCACGTTGCTCTTTTATTTGTATCGCGTTGGCGGATGCTTTTTTAATATCAGCCAGATCTCGAGTCAATTGATCACGCTCATTAGCTAGCGATTGTTCTAATGACGTTCCTGGTGTAATCGATTCTTTTACTGTTGCTAACTCAGCTTTAAGCGTGGCATTTTCGGATTGTAAAGCCGCGAGATTTTTGGTGGCTGATTCCAGCTGTTGCTTACTCGGCGGTTGATCAATAGTGCTGCGAATAGGAAAGTAACCTTCCGTACCATCATTGGTACGTACACGCAGGAATCCGCTGGCTTTGTTTTCTTCTAATACCGTCAAAGGCGTGCCGGTAGGTACAAGTTTTATGCTTTTGCTTTGATTGTCTGCTTCGCTACGCAGAGACAGGCTTAGATTATCTGTCACGTAAACCGTTTTTGCCTGTGCAGTACTGATGACTGCCAAGCAAATAAAAAGCGAACTGAGGATTTTTTTCACGAGAGTCCCTGAGGATAGTGTTGAATTAAATGGGATTTTAACGTTATTTGCCACTGAGAAGAAATTCCAACAGTGCTTTTTGCGCGTGCAGGCGATTTTCTGCTTCAGGGAAAATAACGCTTTGAGGGCCATCAATTACCTCTGCGGTGACTTCTTCACCACGATGCGCCGGCAGGCAGTGCATAAATAAAGCATCGGATTTAGCCGCGTTCATAACCGCCGCATTGACTTGATAATCGGCAAAAGCAATTTCACGAAGTTTTTGTTCTTCTTCTTGACCCATGCTTGCCCAAACGTCAGTTACTATAAGATCTGAGTTTTCGGCAGCAGCCAATGCGGTATCAAAAAACTTAACTCTATCGCCAGCCGCATCGACAATCGCTTGTTCTGGTAAATAACCCGCCGGACAGGCAATGTTAAGGTTGAAGTCAAGCACCATTGCGGCATGGATGTAGGAATGACACATATTGTTGCCGTCGCCAATCCAGGTCACTGTTTTACCTTTAATGTCGCCACGAAACTCAAAGTAAGTCTGCATATCGGCCAACAATTGACACGGGTGTTGTTGATCGGTCAAACCATTGATGACCGGCACACGGGAATGTTCTGCGAAGGTAGTGACGGTTTCGTGTTGGTTGGTTCTGAGCATGATGCAGTCAACCATGCTTGAAATCACTTTTGCACTATCTTGGAGCGGTTCGCCGCGTCCCAGTTGAGTGTCACGAGGAGATAAAAATAATGCGCTGCCACCAAAATGACTCATGCCGGCCTCAAATGAGATGCGGGTACGCGTTGAAGATTTTTCAAAAATCATCGCCAGCACTTGGCCTTTTAGTGGTTGATAGTTGGGGTCGCGATGGTTTTTAAGAGCCGCGGCTCGATTAATCAAGCCACGGAATTCGTCGCCGGTCAGATCAAGCAGACTGATGAAATGTCTAGGTTTCATAGTTAGTAAATTATGCAAAGCGCGCGTTGATAAGCGCCGATAAGGTTTCTACAAGTTGAGCGATTTGTTGATCGTCGATAATCAACGGCGGCAATAACCGAATGACGCGCTCGTTAGTAACATTGATCAACAGGCCCTGTTGTAGGGCTGCAGCAACTAGATCAGGGCAGGGCGCGTCCAGCTCAATACCAATCATCAAGCCTTTATGACGAATGTCCAGAACATGCACATTATCTTTTAGCTGCTGGCTAAATCCGGCGCAAATAGCATCGCCTTTTACTGTTGCTTGTTTGATAAGGTCGTCGTGGTCAAGTGTTGCCAGTACCGCCAGTGCGGCGCTACAAGCCAATGGATTGCCGCCAAAAGTGGAGCCATGCATGCCGGCCGTCAGCAATTGCGCCGCCTTCCCTTTTGCTAAACAAGCGCCGATAGGCACACCATTTCCTAAAGCTTTTGCCAAGGTACACACATCAGGGATGATGTTGTTGTGTTGAAAAGCCAAGAATTTTCCAGTACGGCCGACGCCGGTTTGAATCTCATCAAGCATCATCAGCAAATTATGCTGATCGCATAAAGTGCGTATTTGATTAAGATAATCATCGGCTGGGATGTTAATGCCACCTTCACCTTGTATGGGCTCAACCAAAATAGCAACGATATTATCGTTTTCAGCCAGCGCTTTTTTAATAGCGGGGATGTCGTTGTATGGCACGCGCACAAAGCCTTCGACCAAGGGTTCAAAGCCTTGCTGTACCTTTGCATTGCCGGTCGCACTCAATGTTGCCAGCGTGCGACCATGAAAACTTTTTTCTGTGACGATAATGCCGGGCTTGGCAACACCAAGCTCATGGCCATATTTACGCGCTAATTTGATTGCCGCTTCATTGGCCTCGGCTCCAGAATTGCCGAAAAATACATTATCCATACCGCTTTTTTCAGCAAGCTTGGCAGCCAAATTTACCTGCACCGCAATATTGTATAAATTGGATGTGTGTAACAGTTTGGCGCTTTGCTCGCATATAGCTTGATGAACGGCCGGATGAGCGTGTCCCAAGCTACACACGGCAATGCCTGAGATAGCGTCCAAATAGCGATTATTGTTGACATCCCAGAGCCACGCGCCTTCGCCCCGTTCAAAGGTTACCGGTAAGCGTGCGTAAGTTGGCATGATGTGACTGGTCATAACTCACTGTCCGTAAACATAAAACCGGCTGCAAACCGCAGCCTGGTAAAAAAGCGCTCGATTATAGGATTCAAGCCAACCTCAAGCAAGTTTTGTCGAAAGGCTTCGATGTGCTTGATTTAGTAAAACCTTAATTGGGTCTTCCCTTAAAAAGGTGACAATACTATGAACGGAAGTTACCTTTATCAAAACCAATAAAAGTTGATAGAATAACTAGGTTTTTATTTAAATAGAGTGTTAATAGCCATGAGTGTTAAAGAAAGAATTAAACAACAACTTGAGACTAACCCAGTGATCTTGTACATGAAGGGTACACCTGATTTTCCTCAGTGTGGCTTTTCCGGGCAAACTGTACAAATTCTTGTTGCTTGCCAGGCTAAGTATGCCCACGTCAACATTTTTGAGGATCCGGAATTAAGAGAAGCCTTAAAAGAGTATTCAAACTGGCCGACTTACCCGCAGCTATACATAATGGGTGAATTAGTCGGGGGCTGCGATATTGTTATCGACCTTTACAAGAAAGGTGAATTACAAAAATTACTCACTGCTGCCGGAGCAACTGAATAACACTAAATAACATCGAGACGGCAAATTATGCCGTTTCGATGCTTTCACCAGCCAACGCATCAAGTCGCTTCCAGCGGTTAACTATCTTGCAAAATATCTCCGCTGTTTTTTCTGCATCATACAAAGCAGAATGCGCTTTTTCATTATCCCAGTCTATTCCTGCAGCCTGTGCAATCTTAGCCAACACGGTTTGCTGATACATCAAGCCACCTAGCGTAGCAGTATCAAACGTACTAAAAGGATGAAATGGGCTGCGTTTTGTTTGAGTGCGACTAATGGCGGCATTTAAAAAGCCAATATCAAAAGCCGGATTGTGACCAACCAAAATGGCACGGGTACATTCGTTGCGTTTTACCGCCTCTTTGATAGGTTTAAACAGCAAGTGCAATGCGTCTTTTTCCTCAATGGCCATTCGAAATGGATGGTGTGGATCAATACCATTAAATTTCAGCGCGGCGTCATCCAGCTCAGAGTTTTTGAAAGGAACTACATGCGTTGAATAGCGTTCGGTAATGGCCAAGTCACCTTGATCATCTAACTCTACAATGACTGCGGCAATTTCCAATAAGGCATTTTTTTTAGGATTAAATCCCGCAGTTTCAATGTCGATAACTACCGGAAGATAGCCTCTAAAGCGCTTATCTAAAGGATTTTGTGCAAGTATGTCCATGTATGAGACTGTCCGACCCGGAATAAAATGAAAGAAAAATAGGCCTTGCTTGCTCGAAGACTTTGACCACCTGTGCTATGTTAAGCGATGCAACCTGGAATGAAAACAATAACAAAAGAAGAGGACATCTACATGCATAAGAAAAAATTACTCACCCAATTGGTTTGTCTGACCTTAGCAGGCACTTTGGGTGGGTGTGCAACTAGCGCCAGAGACACCAGAGATCCATTGGAAAACTGGAATCGAGGTGTGCAGACATTCAACGATAATCTTGATGACTATGCCATGAAGCCGATAGCGAAAGGCTATCAATGGATAACCCCGTCATTTGTAGATATTGGCGTAAGCAATTTTTTCAGCAACATTAACGATATTGCCGTCACCATAAACGATTTATTACAATTCAAACTGACTCAAACTGGTCTGGATGGCTCGCGATTTATAGTCAATACCGTTGCCGGTGTCGGTGGCTTGGTTGATGTTGCAAGCTTGATCGATTTACCTAAACACAACGAAGATTTTGACCAAACATTAGGTTTTTGGGGCGTTCCGGCCGGTCCTTATTTAGTATTGCCGTTATTGGGACCTAGTTCACCCCGTGGAGTAAGTGGTTTAGTGGGGGATGCAGCGATGAATCCGTTCACATACTTAAGTTTTGGAGTTATTCCAGGCATTGAAAGTGGCGTAGGTAGCGCAATTAGTGGAGGTGCATTTGCACTTAATGCGATAGACCTAAGAGCTGATAACTTAACCGCTGAAAAAATCGCTTCTGAGGCGGCAATAGATCGGTACGAATTTTTTAAGAATGCCTATTTTCAGCGACGTGAGCATCTAATTCATGATGGCAAACTGCCACTTGATCACGAGGCTTTCGATATTGATAAAGAGTTTGATCAAAATATCGGCGCACCAATAAGAACCCATTAAAAAAGCTCGTTAGATAAGCAGAACAGACCGGAGGCCTACTTTTGTAGCCTCCGGTTTTTTAATGTCTAAAACTATTGCAATTGCCAGTTCAGCTCTTCACCCGCCAATAGTGGCGTTATGCTTACGTCACCCGTTCCATAATTTTCAGGTACTTTCCATGCGCTTTTCAGCAACGTAACAGTTTCTGAGTTTCTGGGTAGTCGATAAAAATCTGCACCATAAAAACTTGCAAAGCCTTCTAATTTGTCCAGGGCACCTGCTGTTTCAAACGCTTGCGCATACAGTTCTAACGCCGCATGGGCGCTGTAACAACCCGCACAGCCACAAGCATTTTCTTTTAATGTTGTTAAATGCGGCGCACTGTCCGTCCCTAAAAAAAACTTACTACTACCGCTAGTCGCAGCTTTAACCAATGCCAAACGATGTTGTTCTCGTTTTAAAATCGGCAAGCAGTAAAAATGCGGGCGTATGCCGCCTGCCAAAATAGCATTACGATTAAATAACAAATGTTGCGGCGTAATTGTTGCGGCAATATTAGCGCCTGCAAATTCTACAAATTGCACCGCCTCTAAGGTGGTCACGTGTTCCAAAACAACCCGTAAAGCCGGAAAGTCGCGTGTGATGGCAACAAGATGGGTATCAACAAACTCCCGTTCCCTGTCAAAAATATCACAATGTTCATCAACAACTTCACCATGAATAAGCAGCGGAAGATCGTACTTTTCCAGGGCAGCCAGTTGCGGATAAATAGTCTTAATATCGGCGACTCCCGCATCGGAGTTAGTGGTCGCACCGGCTGGATATAATTTGAACGCATGAATATAAGATGATTCGGCGGCTAACTTGATCTCTTCAACTGTGGTTGCTGCCGTCATATACAGCGTCATTAACGGCGTAAAATTGATTCCAGCAGGTATGGCTTGCAGTATGTCTTCACGATACGCCTGCGCCTGCAGCACCGTAGTTACTGGTGGCTTAAGATTTGGCATGATGATGGCTCGGGCAAATTGCTTGGCAGTGTGAGCAATAACAGTTTTTAAAACCGCGCCGTTTCTGACGTGTAAGTGCCAATCATCCGGTCTGGTAAGGGTTAATGTTTTCATTGTTGACGGTGAGCCTGTAAAATGGCTGGCTATTTTATAGTAAGTGCCTTGAAAAACTAACGCAGCACACTATTAAGTGGTTGAAAATTTTTTTGAACCTTTTTCAACTCGGCCATCTTTGGCTTGCCTTGACAGGGGTAACACCCTGCTAACGTAGCTATTATTTTTCTAAAGGAATTAAGACAATGCCAATTTACGAATATCAATGCCA
>JAUYMX010000099.1 GCA_030699345.1 Methylococcaceae bacterium | reverse complement strand
AAGCAGCTTGAACAAGATCCATTCCAAAATTTCCTTGCCACATACGAAAAAGGTAGCTTGGTTAAAGGTGTGATCAAAGAAGTTGATGCTAAAGGCGCTGTTGTTTTATTAGCTGACAATGTTGAAGGCTATCTTCGTGCTTCAGAAATCCAACGTGATCGTGTTGAAGATGCACGTACACTGTTAAAAGAAGGCGACGAGCTTGAAGCTAAGTTCATCGGCGTAGATAAAAAGAGCAAATCTATCTCTTTATCTATTAAAGCTAAAGATAACGACGAAGAGTCACACACTATTAAAGATTACTCTCAGCAATCAGCTGGGACGCCTACTTTGGGCGATCTCTTTAAGCAAATGGAAAAATAAAAACCATTTAAATATGAAGGGGGAGAGGTATAAGCCTTTCCCCCTTTTTTTATTTATTTTTATTAAGGTGCATTGTGACGAAATCAGAACTTATTGAAGCTCTTGCTAAACAGCAGCCCTATTTAGCACTTAAAGATGTTGACTTGGCTGTCAAATGTCTCGTTGAGCAGATGAATCAAGCCTTATCATCTGGCGAAAGAATTGAAATAAGGGGCTTTGGTAGCTTTTCTTTGCATTTGCGTGCTCCTCGCATCGGACGTAATCCAAAAACGGGTGAGACGGTCGCGTTATCAAAGAAATATGTCCCCCATTTCAAACCCGGCAAAGAACTTCGTGATCGCGTGGATGCTTTGAGGGAAAAGCACGATATAGCTGATTAAATTATCTTTTCCGAATGCTAAATAGCCTAAGTTCCGTTTAGCAGTTTGGAGAAGTGAAACAGGTAGATATGGTCATCGCATAATTTAAATGCGGCCTTTATAACGCTAATTCGCATTTCAATAAGTAAATGGCTTGGCTTAGACCTCTCGTGCCAAAGAACTTGTCAAGCACGTTGCCCCGCACACCACCCCGACGACCAGGCCCACTGGAAGTTGTATCCAGCCAGCCAGCCCGTTACGTCAACAATTTCTCCAATAAAATACAATCCTGGCACATTTTTACTTTCCATGGTTTTGGATGAAAGTGCATCACAATCAACACCTCCACAGGTGACTTCGGCTGTACGGTAACCCTCCGTGCCGTTGGGCTTGATAGTCCAACAGTTTATTTGTTCGGCAATCTGGTCGATGTGTTTGTCAGACATATCGGGCAAGGTAGTATTCAATGATTGTTCAGACAGCAAGCAACTGAGCAGTCGCTTAGGAAGATAGGCTTCCAGAACTGTTTTGAGCTTGCTCTTTTGTTTTTGCTGGCGTTGCGTTTTTAATTCCTGTGCGAGATCGCTGTGAGGCAATAAGTTAATTTCGACTTTCTCGCCAGGCCGCCAGTACGATGATATTTGCAATATTGCCGGCCCACTTAAACCACGATGGGTAAATAATAAATTTTCAGCAAAGTGCTGTTTTTGGTTGCTGACCACACAAGGCACGGCAATTCCGGATAGTGCGGAAAATTTTTCTTTATCCTCCGGTTGCAAGGTAAACGGTACCAAGCCAGCATAGGTTGGGCGTACAGGAATACCGAATTGTTCGGCGATTTTATAGCCAAATGGTGTAGCCCCCATTTTTGGTATCGACAACCCACCGCTGGCAACAACTAACGATTGGCAGGCAAAGCGGCCAGCGCTAGTAATTAAATGAAATCCATCGGTAGATTTCGATAGGCTATCAATACTCGTATCGAGTTTTATAACCACACCAGCGTTTTCGCATTCTGTTAACAGCATTGTCAGAATGTCTCGGGCGCTGTCATTGCAAAACAGTTGTCCATGCGCTCTTTCATGGTGAGGAATTTGATAGCGAGTGACCAGGCTTAAAAAATCCCATTGGCTATAGCGACTCAATGCTGATTTGCAAAAATGCGGGTTATGGGAGAGATAATTCTGGGGTTCGATGCTGAGATTGGTGAAATTGCAGCGCCCGCCACCGGACATCAAAATTTTTTTCCCTGCCTTATTAGCATGATCAATCACCAATACACGCCGACCGCGTTTACCGGCTTCAATCGCACACATTAAGCCCGAAGCACCTGCTCCAATAATGATGACATCGGTTTCAGTCATGAATAGCCTTATCCAAAAAATGCCAGACTATACATGAAAAATCTCATTAGTATTTAGCGCGCTCCGATAAACTTGGTAAACACATGATAAACCGGGAGTCATCAATGAAAGCCATGCTATTGAATCGGTTATGTAATTTAACTGACAATCCAACGCCATTAGAATGTGTGGATTTACCTGCGCCTGTTGCGGGCGAGAAAGACATTCTTATCAAGGTTTCAGTGTGTGGTGTTTGTCATACTGAGCTGGATGAAATTGAGGGTCGTACGCCGCCTAAACAATTGCCCATGGTGTTGGGGCATCAAGTAGTCGGCCGGGTTGAGGTTGTTGGCAACAAGGTCAACAGTATTCGCATCGGCGATAGAGTGGGTGTGGCTTGGATTTTTTCGGCATGTGGCACCTGTAAGTTCTGTTTGGCAGGCAATGAAAATTTATGTTTAGAGTTTCAGGCGACAGGTCGTGATGCGCCGGGCGGTTATGCCGAATATATGGTCGTCGATGAACATTTTGCTTATGCAATTCCTGATGCCTTTACCGATGAGCAGGCTGCACCATTATTGTGTGCCGGTGCTATTGGCTATCGGTCAGTACGATTGACGGAGCTTAATGACGGTCAACGGCTTGGGTTAACCGGGTTTGGTGCTTCCGGTCATCTGGTGTTGAAGATGGTGCAAGCTCTTTATCCTGCTACAGAGATTTATGTGTTTGCACGTAGCTCAGAAGAAAGGGCTTTTGCCAAACAATTAGGCGCGCACTGGACAGGCGATTCCAGAGAACGAGCTCCATATAAGCTGGATTGCATCATCGACACAACGCCGGCATGGTTACCGGTGGTTGAAGCGTTGGCAAATCTTGAACCGGGCGGCAGACTGGTAATTAATGCCATACGCAAAGAAAATGATAATAGCAGCTTACTAAAACTGGATTATTCAGAACATCTTTGGCTAGAAAAAGAAATAAAGAGTGTTGCCAACATTACCCGTAAAGATGTTGAAGATTTTTTAAAACTAGCTGCTGCGATTAACCTCCAATCTGAGATACAAGTATTTCCTCTTGAGCAAGCCAATCAGGCCTTAATGGAGTTAAAGGCTGGAAATATTCGCGGCGCTAAAGTGTTGAAAATTGATCAAGGATCTTGAAATAAACTCCTTTGCACCAATATTCTTGCAAGAAAGTAGGTGGTTGCTTTCAAATCTATTGTTAATTATTGATAGGAGATGAAGATGGCTATTACACGTTATGAACCTTGGAGTTTATTGAATCAATTGCAAAAAGAACTGGAGCGATCACCAGAAGATAAAGCCGGTGAAAGTTCTGTCGCTACCGCCGAATGGGCGCCTGCTGTAGATATTAAAGAAGAAGTGGATAAGTTTGTTATTCATGCTGATATTCCCGGTGTTAAGCCTGAAGATATTGAAGTCAGTATGGAAGCGGGTGTCTTAACGGTTAAAGGCCAAAAAGAATCTGAAGCTAAAACTGAGAAAGAAGGCTATAAACGAGTAGAACGAAGCTATGGTTCTTTTTACCGGCGTTTTAGTCTGCCCGATTCTGCTGATGGTGATGCTATCAATGCGAAATCTAAATATGGCGTGCTGGAAATTATCATTCCTAAGCGCGAAGCTGTTAAACCAAAACGTATTGATGTTAAATCAGAAGAGTAAATGTGATTTGTTAACGGATTTTTTGACAGGGATGTTTATCAATATAGCATCTGGGAAAGGCATTTTTATTAGCCTGCGTAGATAAGTCATAAGTCCAGCACAGGAAATGCATGATGGAATATAAAGATTATTACAAAATCATGGGCTTAGCGCGTGAAGCGAGTCAGGATGACATCAAGCGTTCATATCGTAAGCTTGCTAGAAAATACCATCCCGATGTCAGCAAAGAAGCCGACGCAGAAGCAAAATTCAAGGAGTTAGGCGAGGCTTATGAGGTACTTAAAGATCCAGAAAAACGCGCCGCTTATGATCAACTAGGTGCTAATTGGCAAGCGGGTCAAGATTTTAGACCGCCACCAAATTGGGCTGAAGGTTTCGAGTTCAGTGGTGGCGGTTTTACCAGTGGCGATGCAGGCGCCTTTAGCGACTTTTTTGAGCAATTATTCGGTAAAGCAGGTTTTCATACCTCAGGTAAAGCCACTCGTGGCGGCCCTGCGCGCGGACAAGATAGTCATGCCAAAATTCACATTAATCTGGTAGACAGTTTTTTAGGGGCAACCCGCAGCATTACCCTGAGTGCTCCAGAGATGGATGCACAAGGCCATGTGCAGGTCAAACACCGGACACTAAATATCAAGATTCCTAAAGGTATTAAGGAAGGTCAGCATATTCGCTTAACCGGTCAAGGCCATCCCGGTGAAGGTGGCGGTAAAAACGGCGATTTGTTTTTGGAAATTGCCTTTAACAAGCATTCGTTTTATAGAGTTTCTGAAGCTGATATTTACTTGGACTTACCGGTATCACCTTGGGAAGCTGCGTTAGGTACAAAAATTAAAGTGCCTACTCCAGAAGGTAGTGTCGATCTTAAAATCCCGGCCAATTCCAAGCAAGGCAGTAAGTTAAGATTGAAAGGTCGCGGGTTGCCTGGGCAGGCGCCTGGTGACTTATATGTGGTGCTGCAAATCACACTGCCGTCGGCAGAGACCGAAAAAGCCAAGGCGGCCTATCAAAAGCTACAGCAAGAGCTTGATTTTAATCCACGCAAATCGTTGGGAGTCTGAAGCCCATGAATTCACACGAATTATTCTTAGTGCATACCGGCGAAGTCATTGAAGAGGGTGGGCTCACACTTGGACAACTTTGCCATGCTTGTGATGTGCATGCCGAGTGGGTTATCAGTTTAGTTGAGGAAAGTATTATTGAGCCTCAAGGCGAAACCATTCAATACTGGCGTTTTTCCGGAACAAGTTTAGGTCGAGTGCGTGCGGCGTTGAGGCTACAGCGAGATTTGGGCGTTAATCTCGCGGGTATTGCTCTTGCTTTGGACTTATTGGAAGAAATTGAAAATTTGCGCTTACAAATGCATGTTGCTGAGCGTGGATGAACAAAACTAGGCGGGCGTGTATTACCACAGAGTTAGATTACAAATGCTTGCGCAGATTTTGGATTTCCACTTGAATCTTCTTCCGGTAAAACAAAAACTTCCAGCGGGTGCCTCCGCAATGTTGCCAAAGTATCGCCGAGCGTATCCCGGCTAGCAGGCAAGCGCGGACTTTGTTGACGATGCCTGGCCTGGATAGATATTCCTGTTCACCATTTACCATAATCCTGGGCTGTAGGGTACTGACAGTGTTGTGGTAAATATCACCCAAATTGGCTAAGACATTTTCATGGAGCGGGCCAAATTGCACAGATTGTTCTTGGGCGCGCTCAATACCGGCAAAAATGGTGTTCAATAATTGCGGCTGTTTGGCCAATTGTCTCTCAAGAAAAACCAGTGATGCAGCGTAACGGGCTTGATCGGGATTAGCGATTTTAAAGCCAGTCATCTGTTCATTCAGTTGCTCGAGTCCTAACGTGATGCCTGACCGGCCACCGAATATATTCGCGGCACCTTCTTTATCATTAATAATTAGACTGCCTATACTGGCCTCTAATGCAGCGCTGTTAGCAGTGCCTTTGGTGGCTAGTTGCTGAACCAGCGCGGCGGCCTGGCTAATTCCGGCCAGTGCGATAGTTTGATTGGTTATGGTATTTAATGACATGGCGGGTTTTATTTAATAGTGTCCAGAAGGTCTTTTGCCCAGTTAATGCTTTCGATATAAGCATTGCCGATAAGCAGTGGATCGAGTTGCGCAAAGTTAATTGCAGATATGTCCCATTGTTCATAACCCAAAACGCATTCCAGCGCTTCACCAGCCGGGCCTTGTTTATCAAGGATGGCAGACACAATATCATTAGCTAAAGGCAATTGTTGCAGCGCGATGGCTATTGGCATATCCAAGATGCTATCAAGGCTTGATAGCATGCCAACCAGGAAGAAATTTTCAGTTTTATGCCCGGTTAACTTAGCCAGCTGTTCGCACATTTTTGCCCGGATCAGTGCGGTTTGCATCACGGCTTGCGGTTTATCTGACATAGAGGACAGCGTCAGAATATTGATCCAGCGTCTGACTTCATGAAGGCCAAGATAAGCAATGGCCTGATTGATCGAGTCAACTTTATTCGGGACAGCAAAAAACGCAGAATTAATGTAGTGGAGCAGCTTGTAGCTAAGTCCAACATCCTGCGAGATGATGTTGCCAAGCTCGGCAAATTCGACATCCGGATCGTTAATCGTAGTGAGCAATTTAATTGCCGATAATTGATTAACACTTAAACGTTTACCGGCAACGATGTTGGGCTTGTTAAAGAAAAAACCTTGAAAATAATCGCAACCCAACTCAAGTAATTACTGATATTCCTCAT
>JAUYMX010000098.1 GCA_030699345.1 Methylococcaceae bacterium | reverse complement strand
TAGAGAACAAATACTGCCGACGCCAGCACCGAGACAGCTTTTAGTTAAAAGCTACTGTTCAGGCATTAGCGCCGGTACTGAAATGCTGGTTTACCGCGGACAACTTCCAACCGATATTACTTTGGATGCTACGTTGGAATCCCTGCAAAACCAGCAAACTTATCCCTTGCAATACGGCTATGCCTGTGTCGGCCGGGTCGCGCAGATCGGCGCTGATGTCGAACCCTTTTGGCTGGATAAACTGGTGTTTTCGTTTCAGCCGCATGTTAGTCATTTTATTGCCACGCCGGAACAGCTCATCGCCTTACCGGATGACATAGACCCCGAAGCTGCGGTGTTTTTAGCCAACATGGAAACCGCAGTGAATTTGGTGTTGGACGGTAATCCAGCCTTAGGCGAACGGGTGGTGGTATTGGGACAAGGCATAGTCGGCCTGTTGCTATCGAGCTTGCTGGCGCAATTTCCGCTGGTAAAGTTGATTGCACTGGATGGCATCGCCGAGCGTCGCACCCGCGCGCTGCAACTGGGAGTTACGCAGGTTTACGATCCTACTTCCGAAGCTCAAATCACCGCGCTCAAACAAGATTTGCAGTTACCCGTGCAACTATCGGCAACCGCAGCTTCAGGCGCTGACCTGATCTATGAAGTCAGTGGCGTACCCGAAGCCTTGAACCTGTCCATCGACTTATGCAGTTACTCCGGGCGCATCGTTATTGGCAGTTGGTATGGCAATAAATCCGCCAACATCCAACTGGGCGGTGCGGCGCATCGCAACCGAATTAAATTCATCAGCAGCCAAGTCAGCACCATTGCACCGGCATTGACCGGCCGCTGGGATAAAGCGCGCCGTTTCCAGACCGCCTGGCAAATGATTCGGCAAGTGCAACCACAAGAGCTGATTAGCCATCGAATTCCGCTCGATCAGGCAGGCAGTATTTATGAGCTGTTGGATCAAGCGCCGGAAACAGTTTTGCAAGCCATTTTTATTTATTAACTGATGTTACGCAGAACGGTTTGTCTCCCGTTATTCCGCCCCGAGCATCGCAGCTTTTGGCGAAATAAGCCCGCAAGGGGAGCGGCAAGGATGCCGCTCGTTTTCGCAGGGCCAGGGATGGCCCTTCGAAAACCCTCGCCAAAAGCGAGAAGCGCAGGAAATTGGCGGAATCCGGGTCGCCTTTTCTTTGGATACTTTCTTTTGGCGAAGCAAAAGAAAGTAGCTCGCC
>JAUYMX010000189.1 GCA_030699345.1 Methylococcaceae bacterium | reverse complement strand
GATTGGAAAAATCACGCTTGATATTTATGCCTTTGGTGAATCCGGTCGGTGTATTTTTAGGCACACGTTGCAATGGCAATGGCGTCGATTTGATGCGCAATTCGCCCGTGGAAGGTATCGGCGCCACGCGCCTTTACAGCGGCCATCGTATTAGCCCCAAGTTGCCCTGGTATCGTGGCGATGCGCAAACGATGGAGCTGGAGGCGCAGGCCTTGTGCCAAGTGGTTGAGCAGCAACTATTTAATGCGCCGCTGTCGATGGCGCTGGATTTACATTCCGGTTTTGGCATTAAAGACCGGCTGTGGTTTCCGTATGCATCACGTAAAACGCCCTTTGCCTTTATCGCGGAAGCCTATGCATTAAAAGCCTTGTTCGATCGTTGCTATCCCAATCATATTTATAAAATTGAACCCATGAGTGAGGAGTACGTCATCAACGGCGACTTGTGGGATTATTTGTTTGATGCATTTATTCCCCGAAGTACCGGCGAGCAACTATTTATGCCGTTGACGCTGGAAATGGGTTCCTGGCTGTGGTTACGTAAAAATCCCTCGCATTTATTTTCCCGGCACGGCTTGTTTCATCCATTATTGCCGCACCGGCAGCAACGGATTTATCGACGGCATTTTATGTTGTTCGATTTTTTGCATCGCAGTTTGTTGTATCCGCAACCGTGGACGCATTTACCCGCAGCGGAAAAGGCAATCTACACACAACAAGCGAAGGAACTTTGGTATGAGTAAAGTCTGTGGCCAGCATTGGGTGTTACTCAGAGGCTTAGCGCGGGAATCGGCGCATTGGGGAGATTTTATCCCGTTGCTACAAGCAGCATTTCCTACAGCCACCATCACTATGCTGGATTTACCCGGCACCGGCTGCTGGTATCAAGAAACAAGTCCCGCAACTATCGCCGAGATTGTCGAAATTGTCCGCCAGCAAGCGTTAAAGCAAGGTGTACTCAAACAGCCAATTACATTATTGGCACTATCGCTAGGCGGCATGGTGGCTTGGGAATGGATGCAGCGCTACCCGCAAGACATTGCTGCGGCCTGTTTGATTAACACCAGCTTTGCTGATTTAAGCCCAGCATATCAACGCATGCGTTGGCAAAGTCTTGGCAAGATATTCAACATAGCGAGGCTAAGCGATAGAGTTCAACGCGAGTTGGCGATTGTGCAATTAATCAGCAATCGCCGGGATCATGATCAAGCCATCGCCCAAGCGTGGGCTGCGCTGGATGAATTGCGGCCGATCAGTGCCGGTAACCGCTTACGCCAAATCATTGCCGCCGCCCACTACCGGCCTGGCGATATAAAACCCCAAGTCCCAGTTTTATTATTAACTAGCCAAACAGATCGTTTAGTCGCCGCCGCTTGCTCGGAAGCGATCCAGCAAAAGTGGCATCTGCCACTGCACAGTCATCCTTGGGCAGGACATGATTTACCGCTAGACGATGGCGAGTGGGTGGTTGCGCAATTGCAGGCGTGGGTTGAAGCTAAGCTTTAAATAACTGACTTGGCCTGTAGGTCTGCGTGGTATGACGATCTGACCATCGGGCCGCTGGCGACTTGCTTAAAGCCCATCGCTTTAGCAATGCGTCCATACTCATCAAATTGCTCAGGGGTGATGTAGCTTTGTACGGGGAGATGATCTTTGCTCGGTTGCAGATATTGTCCTAGTGTTAGCATTGAGCAGCCGTGCTTCAATAAATCCTGCATAACTTGCAGCACTTCGTCGTGCTCTTCGCCGACCCCGAGCATTAACCCGGATTTAGTGGGGGTGCCGGGATGGGCTTGGTGGTATTGCCGCAATAACTCCAGAGAACCTTGGTAATCAGCGCCGGGGCGAACTTGTTTATACAATCTGGGCACAGTTTCCAGGTTATGGTTGAGCACATCGCAAGGTTCGGCGGCCAGTATCGCAACGGCTTTTTCGATACGCCCTCGAAAATCCGGCACCAGAATCTCAATCTTGGTGCCAGGCGATTGTTGCCGAATAGCGTGAATGCAATCGGCAAAATGCCCTGCCCCACCATCACGCAAATCATCCCGATCGACCGAAGTAATTACCACGTACTTTAATGCCAGTGCCTGAATGGCATCGGCCAAATGTTTAGGCTCGTTTTTATCCAGCGGTAACGGTTTGCCATGCGCGACATCGCAAAACGGGCAGCGTCGGGTGCATAAATCGCCCATGATCATGAAGGTTGCCGTGCCGTGCTGGAAACATTCACTAAGGTTTGGGCAGGCGGCTTCTTCGCAAACGGTATGCAATTTTTTCTCCCGCAGCATTTGTTTAATGCGGGTGACTTCATCACTGGCTGTTATTTTTATGCGTATCCAATCCGGCTTGCGCAGCACGGTTTCAGGCGTTTCCACTTTAATGGGAATGCGCGCCAGTTTTTCAGCGTTACGTTGATGCGAGTCGGGCGTAGAGCGGGAAGGCGCTTTAAGAGTCATTTTGATAGTGCCGTAGAAATTGCGTGAACAAGGTATTTGGCGAGTTCCGCATTGCTTAAATTCACCCCAAGCTCGGCCAATTGAGTGACTTGTAAGCCAGGGTAGCCGCAGGGGTTAATGTTGTTAAATGGCTGTAAATCCATCTGATTATTAAGACTTAAGCCGTGATAACTGCAGTTTTTTTTGATGCGTAAACCGATGGAGCCTATTTTTTTTTCATCTACATAAACGCCGGGAGCATCAGCTCTGGCATGGGCGGTGATACCAAATTCAGCGAAGGTGCCGATCATAGCTTGTTCCAAGACCGTTACCAGTTCGCGAATGTTCAAATTCAGGCGTTTGATGTCCAGCAAGGTGTAGACAATGAGTTGGCCGGGGCCATGGTAGGTCACTTGTCCACCACGATCGGAATTTATCACCGGAATGGCACCGGTATTGAAGAGATGCTCCGACTTGCCGTTGAGTCCTAAGGTGTAAACCGGCGGATGCTCGGTAACCCAAATTTCATCAGTGGTATCTTGGTCACGCGTCAGGGTGAACTGCTGCATGGCTTGCCAAGTGGTTTGGTAATCTTGCCTATCCAGTTGGCGGATGATCGGCGACATAGGCAACGGCTACAAAGCCATCAGCACTAGCGGGTGGTCGGTGAGGTCTTGATAAATGGCATCAAGTTGTTGCTTGCTGGTTGCTTCAATAGTCACGGTAACTGCGGTGTAATTGCCGCCTTTGCTTGGGCGCGTGGTAACCGCACCTTCCTTAATCTCTGGCACGTGGCGAAGGATAATTTCCACAATCAGTAAGTCAAGTTCAACATCGTTTTTGCCCATTGCCTTAATGGGAAACTGACAGGGAAATTCTAGTAAGGTTTCTTCGCTCATGAGTAAGACTTTTTGTAAGCTTGAAATAATTGATTCATGGTGTGCCAAAGCGGCCCAGGCTGGCCTTCGGAAATTTCCCGTCCATCCAATTCAATCACCGGCACGATCTCACGCGTAGAGCTAGCCAGCCAAATTTCGCTGGCGGTGAGCAGAGCATCCAAGGAAATAATGTCTTCCCCGTAAGGAATATTATTGCTTTGCGCTAATTCCAAAATAACATCGCGCGTCACTCCCGCCAAGATGCCGTCACTTTTAGGCGGTGTAAGCAAGACGCCATCAATCACCGCAAATACATTGCTGGCAGCGCCTTCGGTGAGATAGCCATCTTTAATCATAATGGCTTCGGCACTGCCTTTTTCAACCGCTTGTTGTCTAAGCAGAATATTGGCCAGCAAATTGGTTGATTTGATATAGCAAAACTGCCACCGAATATCATCGACACTAATGGCCTTTACGCCTGAGCTTAACGCGGTAAATGGTTCAATGGGCGCCGACATGGCAAATACTGTCGGTACCACATGCTTGGGGAAGGCATGGTCGCGTTTTTCGGCAACACCCCGGGTAATTTGCAGGTATATAGCTTGATCAAAACCAGGCTCCAGCAATGCCGTCAAAATATCTAGCCATTGCTGAGCTGAATGCGGATTAGGTAAATGAATGGCGGACAGACTGTTTTGCAGCCTAGTCATGTGTTCTTCAAAACGAAACAATTTGTCGCCATATGCCGGTATCACTTCATAAATACCATCAGCAAACAAAAACCCGCGATCCATTACCGATATTTTCGCTTCGGCTAATGGCAGCGTTTGGCCATTCAGATAGACCATTTTATTTTGCATCTGATTTTCCTAACAGCATCGCAATGCTATCGTAAGCACGTCTAAAGATGCCGCCTTGCTGAACTGCAGTTAAGGCAATTAGGTCTTTGTTAGCAAGCACTTCACCTTTCAAAGTCACTTTAACCGAGCCTAACTTTGCACCTTCCTGAATTGGCGCCATGATTTTAGGATCGACAACAATTTCAGATTTCACGCTATCAAACTGACGACGAGGAATAGTCACATAAAGATCTTCAGCCAATCCCAACGGCGCATTTTTTTCGTCACCTTTCCAAACTCTGGGTTCTGCTAAGGCAGTTTTACCTTGAAAAATTTTATGCGCTTCAAAAAAACGAAAGCCATAATTGAGCAAGTTCTGGTTTTCAGCGGCTCTGGCGGCGGCACTTTTGGTATTCATAACCACCGAAATCAAGCGCATGTCGTCGCGTAAGGCCGAAGCGACCAAGCAATAACCGGCATCATCGGTAAAGCCGGTTTTAACTCCGTCTACCGAACCGTCCCGGGAAAGCAGGGTGTTGCGGTTATGCTGGGTAATGTTGTTGTAGGTGAATTCTTGTTGGGAAAACCAGCGATAGTATTCGGGAAATTCTTTGATGAGTACTGAAGTAAGCGTCGCCAAGTCGCGTGCGGTGGTGTAATGATTTTCAGCAGGCAGGCCGTTACTATCCACAAAATGGGTGTTAAGCATTCCTAAGCGTTGCGCATATTGATTCATCATTTCAGCAAACGTGCTTTCATCGCCCGCCACATGTTCGGCCAACGCGACACTGGCATCATTGCCGGACTGGATGATTACACCTTTAAGGAGGTCTTCAATTTTGACTTTATCATCTACTTTGATGAACATTTTAGAGCCGCCGGTTGCCCAGGCTTTTTGGCTGATTGTCGCGGTATCGTCGAGATGTAAATGGCCGTTGCGGATTTCAGTAAACACCACAAACACGGTCATGATTTTGGTAAGACTGGCGGGAGCTAGTTTTACATCAGCGTTATTCTCTGCCAGGACTTTACCGCTACGGAAGTCTTGCAAAATATAACTGCCGGCTGCGACAGTAGGGGGAGTGGGCGTCAGAATATCAGCCTCTTCAGCGCGGAGCTGGAAGCTGGTAAAAATTAAACTGAACAGCAGGAAAATAGCAAATTTAAAGGTGCGCGATGAGGATGTCATTACTTTGAGAGCCTAGATAATACAGGCCTCCATTGTACCACGCAGTTTTTTAGTTTTGACTGGTTTCAGTAATGAATTGAGTACCGGTAACGCCGATTTTGGCCAGTTGCTGATTTAACATCGCAATATTGTCGGATGAATTAATAGGCCCCATTTGAAGCTTATAAACTGTAGATCCTTTACGTTTTGCAGCCAGCATCTTGGTTTCCGGCAAGTGGCTGGCAACAATTTTATGTTGTAGTTTTAGAGCCTTGGTCTTGTTACCAAATGAACCGACTTGCAGATATACCTGTTGATCTTGCTTGGCTGCCGCTTCTTGCATTTGAGCCAGAGCTTGCTTAGGAGCTATCGCTTTTATTTCTACAGCACCCGTGCCTGATTGATCAATACCTAACTTTTTCGCCGCTGAGTAAGACAAGTCCATTACCCGATCGCCATGGAACGGGCCGCGATCATTAATGCGGACGATGACGCTGCGTTTATTTTTTAAGTTGGTAACTTTAGCGTAAGAAGAGATGGGCAAGGTGTTATGCGCAGCAGTCATGGCGTACATATCGTAAATTTCGCCAGAAGCAGTTTTTTTGCCGTGGAACTGAGGGCCATACCAGGAAGCAGTGCCTTGTGAGATATGACGGGAGAATTCGGAATTTAGATCGCTTTGGTCGGTATCATCTTCGGCATTTGCATCCGCTTTGCCAAAATGTAATATCGAATGGTGTCTGAGCTTATGTTCGGCAGATGCCGATAGATCTGTGTAATTTGATGTGTTGCTGGTTTTTAATGGTTCCGTGGAGCAGGCGCTCAACAGAACCATTGTCGTCGTTAATAATAATTTTTTCATGGAAATGGTCCTTTGGTCTTTAAGATAGCTTCACTTAACTGATACACGGCCATGGCATATAAGGGGCTGTGGTTGTAGCGGGTAATGACATAAAAATTGTCCAACGCCGCCCAAAGTTCCTCGCCATTTGCTTGTTCAAAGCTAAGCAGTTTTACTTTAGTGTCTAAAGGTACAGACCTCTCTGTTTTTAAGTTGAGTGATTCTAGCTCGACAAGTCTTAAGTCGGGCTTAAGATCACCATTAAGAACAGTTTTGTATTTTTCGCCTACAGGATCGTTAGCTTCTCCCTTAGCGGTGACTGGAAACGCAATAGCCTGACCGGTGTGCCATTGATGTTTGGCAAAATAATTCGCCACGCTGGCTATTACATCAGCGTTGTTATGCCATATATCACTTTGACCATCCCGATCGAAATCGACGGCAAAGCTTCTAAAACTACTCGGCATAAACTGCGGCATGCCCATAGCGCCCGCGTAAGAACCTAGCGGCTCCAGCGGATTAAAGTGTTGATCACGACAAAACAGCAAATAGTGCTCAAGTTCACTTTGAAAAAACTTAGCGCGTGGTGGATAGGCAAATGCCAGTGTAGACAGGGCATCAATCACGCGGTGTTTACCGGTGTTTTTACCGTAAGAGGTTTCTACGCCAATAATGGCGACAATAATCGGCGCCGGTACGCCATAGGCTTTTTCAACCTCAGCTAACGTTTGCGCGTTATCCTGCCAAAATTTAACACCGGCATTAATCCGTTCTTCGGTAAGAAAAATGCGCCGGTATTTATACCAAGGCATACCTTCGGAAGGTTTGGCAATGCGGGCGAGAATATCTTCCTTGATCGCTACTGTCGCAAACAAATCCTCAAGTTCGGACTCGTCAAATTGATGCTTACTGACCATTTGCTCAATAAACGACTGCTCAATTTCACCATCTTTAACTGTATTACCAGCGCAAGCAACCAGGGCTAAGCAGGCGCATCCGCTCAAAATACGCGCGAAGTGGGGGATGATTATCATGGTTGAATCAAGTATTTTTTATGCGTGTGTATCGACATCAATATGCCAAAACCGGCCAGTAGCGTGACAACAGAAGTTCCGCCGTAACTGATCAGCGGCAGCGGTACGCCAACAACAGGCAACACGCCGATAACCATGCCGATATTGACAAACACATAGACAAAAAAGGTAAAGGCCAGGCTGCTTGCAAGTAGCCGACTATAGGTGTCTTTGGTTTGCGATGCGATATATAGACAGCGGGCGATAATAAGCAAATAGAGCGATAACAAGCCCACACAGCCAAACAAACCGAATTCTTCGGCAAATACTGCAAAAATGAAATCGGTTGAACTTTCCGGTAAAAAATCCAGCTTGGACTGGGTGCTGCCTAACCAACCTTTGCCGTGAATACCGCCAGAACCAATGGCGATTTTCGATTGAATAATATGATAGCCGCGCCCTAGCGGATCAGCCTCAGGGTTTAAAAAGGTATGCACTCGATCGCGCTGATAATCGCGCATGAAATGCCAAAGCACCGGGGTTAACCCAGCTAACGTCACCGCAATGGCAGTAATCAGCCACCACGACAAGCCCGAAAAAAACAGCACGGCCGCACCGGAACTTGCCACCAACAGCGCGGTGCCCAAGTCGGGCTGTTTAGCGATCAGCAAAGTAGGCAACAAAATCAACATCGTCGCAATAAAAAGTTGCTTGGCTCTTGGCGGTAAGGGATGCTCCGACAAATACCAGGCGATCATCATTGGCGTGGTGATTTTGATCATTTCCGATGGCTGAAAACGAAAAAAACCCAAATCCAGCCAGCGTTGCGCGCCCTTGCCTATTTGCCCAAGAATCAATACCGCTAGCAATAAGACAATGCCGATGCCGAACAACAGTGCTGAGTAGCGTTTAAATTGATAAGGATCAACATGCGCCAGCGCTGTCATTAATAAAAATGCCAGCCCCACACGCGCAGCTTGCCGTAGCAACACATCCATGTCTTGACCACTGGCGCTATAAAGAATCACAAAACTTAATAAGGCGATCAGTAACAATCCAATCATTAACGGAATATCAATGTGTAGCTTTCTAAGCAATGTGCCTAGCAATGACGGCGGTTGAAATTGTTCGCTACGGGTTTCAGTCTGCATGACTTTCCTCTAAGAATTGCTTAATCACCTTGCCGGCAATAGGTGCGGCCATTGAGCCACCGTGACTGCCGTGTTCTGCAATTACGGCCACAGCGATTTTTGGATCATCTGCCGGTGCCAGGGCAATAAACAACGCATGGTCGCGTAATTTAAAGGGAATGTTGTTTTCGTTATAGGTCTCTTCCTGCTTGATGCTGTAAACCTGTGCCGTACCGGTTTTACCGGCAATTTGATAAGGAATGCCCTTGCTAATAATCTTGGCGGTGCCATGTTCGCCATGCACTACATTGGTCATCGCCGCTATGATTTTATTTACATTATCGTTATTCAGATGCATGGATCCTTGATGCGTTTCCGGCCCCGGTGACGTGTCATGTGCGCTAACAATTTTATCCACCAAAAAGGGCGTCACGATGTCGCCATGATTGCCCAAGGTAGCAGTAGCTCGCGCCAACTGTAACGGCGACACTTGCAAATAGCCTTGGCCAATACCTGTAATAATGGTCTCGCCAGGGTACCAGGCCTGTTTTTTCTGCTGCCGCTTCCATTCCTGCGAAGGCAATAAGCCGGTTTTTTCGCCAATCAAATCGATGCCTGATCTTTCGCCGAAACCAAACTGTTGTAAAAACCGATGCATTCTATCGATCCCTAAAACTGAGGCTAGATTGTAAAAATACACGTCGCAAGATTCAGTAATGGCTTCATTCATACTGACCGAGCCATGTCCGCCTTTTTTCCAGTCCCGATACTTGTGCGTAACATTCGGCAGCTGATAATAGCCCGGGCAAAAATACTTTTGTTCATAGCCAATGGCGTTGTATTCAAGGCCTGCCAAGGCAATAAAGGGTTTCATCGTGGAGCCTGGCGGATATAAGCCGCGTAGTGCCCGGTTATAAAGCGGCTGGCTATCTGAGGTCTGTAAGGCCTGATATTCATCATTGCCGATTCCAACCACAAAAGGGTTCGGGTCAAACCCAGGGCGGCTGGCAAGTACCAACACGCCGCCGGTTTTTATTTCTATCGCGACTACCGCACCATTAAATTCTTCCAGAGCATCGTAAGCGGTTTTTTGCAAATCAATATCTAAGGTCAGATAAAGATTGGCGCCTGACTCCGGAGCAACCGAGTTGACGTTATTGATAGCACGACCGCGTACATTGGTTTCTATCTCGGCATAACCGGTTTTGCCGTGTAACTGGGTTTCGTAAGCGGCTTCAATACCCAGCTTGCCGATATATGTTGAGCCTCGGTATTCAGCAGCGGGGAGATTTTTTATTTCCGCTTCGTTAATACGGCTAACGTAACCGAGCACATGCGACGACAGTTCCTTATAGGGATAATTCCTGACCAGCCGGGTTTTAATGTCAACCCCAGGAAAATAGGGCCTCATCACAGCAAATTTGGCGATTTCTTCGTCACTCATACCGATCAATAACGCCGTGCTGGTGAAGCCTTTTTGGCGTTTACGCTGGCGTTGATATTGCTCGATTTTTTCATCAGAGATGTCTAACAACTTCTGCAGTCGAGCCAGCGTGTCATTAAGATCGGGTATTTGCTCAGGGATCAGTTCTAAGCTGAAAGACTGTGTATTCTCGGCTAAGACTTTGCCATGCCGATCATAAATAATGCCTCGAGTAGGCACTAGCGGCTCTATCTTGATGCTGTTGTCTTTTGCCAACGTGGTGTAATGCTCATGACCGACAATTTGCAGATAAACCAATCGAACAATTAAGCCGGAAGTCAAAAGCAAAATAAGTATAAACGCCGCAATAATGCGGTTAAGAAATAGGCGATTCTCTACCCTATTGTCCTTGATGGTATGAAAACGGGACATGTGCGAGCAATCGCCTATTTAAAAATGCGTGACCGGCGGACAAAGCGCAGAAAGGTAAATACTAGCGGCCAGCACAGCGTACCGGTAAATACCGGCAACCAGAAAGTCGCTGGAAATTCACCAGGCTGCTGAAGGTTTTTGATCAGAAATAATAAAAATTGGGACAATAGCAGGCAGAAAAAAATAAACATGCCTTGCTGAGGCAAAGGAAATTGACGCAAACGCTTATGTAACATCAAGCAAAGATAAATAACTAATGAATAAGCCAGCGCATATTGGCCAAGCAGCCGACCCGTTAAAACGTCGACCAGCAACCCAAATGTCCAGGCATAAAAAATCCCCACACGTTCCGGTATAGCCAGCGTCCAGTATATGAGCGCCAGCAACACCCAATCAGGATTAATCGCAGCGACAGCGTTTGGCCAAGGTAAGATTCTCAAACACATCGCCACCACAAGCGTAAAAAAGATACGGCCAAAACCGGTGTAATTATTCATGCTTATTAACTTCCGGTACTTTAATGTCAGTGGTTTGATCTTTAAGAAGTTGAACCGGCGCCTTGTTGCCCCAGACGATCAATAATTCTCTATTACGGTCAAGCAAAGCCTTAGGTGTCGCAGTGACATTGATAAACGATTTGCTGTCGGCCGGATTAAAATTATCCACTACCGCCACAGGATAGCCGGCCGGAAAAGTGCCGCCCAGCCCTGAGGTAATTAACAAATCCCCCGGCTGAATGTCTGCATTGGCAGGCAAATAAGGCAAGCTAAGACGATTAAGTTGGCCGCTTCCGACCGCAATCGTTAATAAGCCATTACGATTAACCTGCACCGGAATAGCGTGACTAGGGTCAGTAATCAGCATAATTTCGGCGGTAAACGGCAAGGCACGGAAAACCTGCCCGACAACACCATTGGCATCCAACACCGGCTGTTGCGGGTGTACCCCAAAGCGAGTGCCTTTATTGACGACAACAATATGCTCGAAGGGCGCCATATTGATAGAGATTAACTCGGCAATTAACACTTGCTCACCAAGTTTGAACGAGTTTTCCAGCAATGCCCGTAAACGGATATTTTCTTTTTCCAGCGCGTCGAACTTCAACAAGCGGGTTTTATTGATAAATTGCTCTTCACGTAAGGTTTCGTTTTCCTTTTTTAACGTGGAATAAGTGCTTGTTGCATCGGACGCTTGATTGATCAGCCCGGATGGCATATCAACTAGATATTTTAGAGAATCGGTAAAAACGGACAGCGTCGCACGAACAGCATCAAGCCTAGGACTGCCATGATCCATTGCCAATAGTGCAACTGACGCAATAACGGCCACTAGCAGACGAGTGTTGATTGATGGTCCAGTGGCAAATAACAGTTTTATGACGGTATCCCTCGGCAAGTCACTCCAAATATTGCCAGCACTACTGCCTCCCTGCAGCGGTTAGATCGGTTAAAATTCTTTGACCGGGCTTACCCCGGTCCAAGATGTAAGCCATTTAGATAAACTGCTTACGTCGGCATTCTTGTTTATTGATCCAGAAGCAATTTATCCGGCCATAATCTTAAATGCAGGGCTTGAACGCGCTGCATTACAACCTTAAAAAACTTGCTCGGCTTTATTCTAATGAAAAAGTTGAAACACCTTTTTTATCGAGCATTTCCAGCACCATACCGCCGCCTCTGGCCACACAGGTCAAAGGATCATCCGCAATATGCACCGGCAAGCCGGTTTCTTCAGCGATCAAACGGTCAATATCTTTTAATAAAGCACCACCGCCGGTTAAAAAGATACCGCGATTAGCAACATCTGAACCCAACTCTGGTGGCGTCTGCTCCAATGCCAACCTGACCGCACCGACGATACCGGACAATGGCTCTTGCAGCGCTTCCAAAATTTCATTGCTGTTTAGTGCGAAACTGCGCGGCACGCCTTCAGCAAGATTGCGACCTTTGACTTCAATTTCTTTTACTTCACTGCCAGGGTAAGCCGTGCCGATTTCCATTTTGATTCTTTCCGCAGTCGCTTCACCTATTAATGTGCCGTAATTTCTACGGACATAATTGATGATAGCTTCGTCGAAACGATCCCCGCCGATACGCACCGATGACGAATACACAATCCCGTTGATCGAGATAACAGCTACTTCAGAAGTACCACCGCCAATATCCAGCACCATCGAGCCGCAGGCTTCATCAACCGGTAAGCCTGCACCGATCGCAGCCGACATAGGCTCTTCGATTAAATAAACTTCACGCGCACCGGCCATCGCGGCAGATTCACGAATGGCGCGGCGTTCCACCTGTGTCGAACCGCAAGGCACGCAGATTAAGATGCGTGGGCTCGGCCGTAAGAATTTACTTTTGTGAACTTTTTGAATGAAATACCGCAGCATCCGCTCGGTCACCGCAAAGTCGGCGATTACACCATCTTTAAGAGGGCGTATTGCCGTGATGTTTCCGGGAGTTCTACCAAGCATTTGTTTAGCTTCAAGCCCGACTGCGGCAATAGTTTTAGCACCACGGATTTTATCTTCCTTAATCGCAACCACTGAAGGCTCATTAAGCACAATGCCTTGGCCTGGAATGTAAATCAATGTATTGGCCGTCCCTAAGTCAATCGAAAGATCATTTGAGAAGAGACCGCGAATTCTTTTGAACATTTTTACCTGTATCCTGTGGGGAATAGAAATTGCAGTACTCTATCAATCAAGCGGGTATTTGAGCAAGATATAAAGTATCATTATTGCCTCCCTGAGACTGTCTAAACCATAAACAAAGGAGCTTTGTGTGTCCTTAACAGCAAGCGATGTGAAGAAAATTGCGCATCTGGCGCGGCTAGGCATCGACGACCAAGATGTCGAGTCTTACGCAAATGATTTATCCGGCATGCTGGATCTGATGACTCAGATGAGTGAGCTCGATACCAATAACGTCATCCCAATGGCCCACCCGCTGGACCAAATACAACGATTAAGGCCCGACGTCGTCACTGAACATAATCAACGCGAGCATTTCCAAGCCATTGCACCACAAGTCGAAGACGGACTTTATCTGGTGCCAAAAGTCATTGAGTAAAGGAAAAACCTCCCATGTACAACCTTACCATTGCCGAGCTGGCCAAAGGCCTGCGCGCTGGCGAATTTTCAAGCGTTGAACTGACGCAAACTTACCTACAAAGAATTCACCAACATAGCGAGCTCAACGCCTATGTTACCGTCACCGACGAGTTGGCCTTACAACAAGCCCAAGCCGCTGACGCCAAATTAGCCAGTGGCGACGCAAGCCTACTGACCGGCATCCCGATCGCCCAAAAAGACATTTTCTGCACACTAGGTGTAAAAACGACCTGCGGCTCGAAAATGCTGGATAACTTTATCGCTCCCTACAACGCCACCGTGGTCGACAAACTCAACCAGGCCGGTGTGGTCATGTTGGGTAAAGTCAACATGGATGAATTTGCGATGGGCTCATCGAATGAGACCAGTTATTACGGCCCCACCAAAAACCCATGGAATACCAACACCGTACCCGGCGGCTCGTCCGGCGGCTCAGCGACGGCAGTTGCCGCACGTTTGGCGGTTTGCGCCACCGGCACCGATACCGGCGGCTCGATTCGTCAACCTGCAGCGCTGTGTGGCATTACCGGCTTAAAACCGACCTATGGCCGCGTGTCGCGCTACGGCATGATTGCCTATGCCTCCAGCTTGGATCAGGGCGGCCCAATGACACGCAGCGCCGAGGATGCCGCCATCCTGTTGCAAGCTATGGCCGGGTTTGACGAAAAAGACTCCACCAGCGTTGATCAACCTGTTCCTAATTACCTGGCTGACCTTAACAAACCATTGGCCGGTTTAAAAATCGGCCTACCCAAAGAATTTTTTACCGCCGACTTAAACAGCGACATGGTCGCAACGCTTGAAGCCGGGATTAACCACTATCGCCAGCTGGGTGCCGAAGTTAAAGAAATCAGCATGCCCACTTTGAAGATGGCAATCCCAGCTTATTACGTTATCGCACCGGCAGAATGCTCCGCCAATTTGTCGCGCTTTGATGGCGTGCGTTTTGGTTATCGTTGTGAAAATCCTGCTGACTTAGCCGACCTTTACACCCGTTCACGCGGTGAAGCATTCGGCAAAGAAGTTAAACGCCGTATTTTGATGGGCACTTATGCACTGTCTGCCGGTTATTACGACGCTTATTACATTAAAGCCCAAAAAATCCGCCGCCTGATCAGCGATGATTTCAAAAACGCGTTAGCCGAAGTTGACGTCATCATGGGCCCGGTCACGCCAACGCCCGCATTCGGCATTGGCGAAAAACTGGCCAACCCGATTGAAATGTATTTGTCCGATATTTACACCATTGCCATCAACCTTGCGGGTTTACCGGCCATGTCGATTCCGGCCGGATTTATCAATGGCTTGCCCGTGGGCCTGCAAATCATCGGCAATTACTTTGATGAAGCCAGACTGTTAAACGTCGCCCATCAATACCAACAAGTCACCGGTTGGCATCAACAAGTGCCTAAGGGTTTCGAGTAAGGAGGAATCGTCATGGCGAAAATCACCGAGCTGTCGCAACTGGATTTGAATGGCACCTACAGTTACGCCGATTATCTGACTTGGCAGCTTGAAGAAAACGTTGAGCTGATCAAAGGTAAGATTATGGCGATGTCGCCTGCGCCCAATTTGAAACACCAAAGCGTTATCACTAATTTGGGTGGCTGGCTATATCAATACTTCCACAACCGGCCCTGCAAACTTTTTTACGCGCCCTTTGACGTCAAACTCTACAACAGCCAAAAATCAAAGCTATCCGACCAAGACATTTTCAGCGTGGTGCAGCCCGACTTATGCGTGATTTGTGATAAAGACAAGCTTACCGAACAAGGCTGTAACGGCGCGCCGGACTGGATCATCGAAATCCTCTCGCCTGGTAACAGCAAAAAAGAAATGCGCCTGAAATACGATCTTTACCAAGAAAACGGCGTTACTGAATACTGGCTGGTGTATCCCTACGAACAGGCCGTTTATCAGTTTGTGCTGGATCAAACCACCAAAAAATATCAGCTGTTCGCCATGGTTGCCGGTGACGAACTGGCAACGCCCTTTCTTTTCCCCGAACTTCACATTGATTTAGCCGACGTTTTTGCCGAATAGCTAACAAGGAACCACAAAATGACCACCCAATGGGAAACCGTAATCGGCCTGGAAATCCATACCCAGCTTGCCACCCAATCGAAAATATTCTCAGGCGCTTCCACCGCCTATGGCGCGGAACCCAACACCCAAGCCTGTGCCGTTGACTTAGGATTGCCTGGCGTACTGCCGGTGCTGAATGAACAGGCTGTCCGCATGGCTGTCACTTTCGGACTGGCGATCGACGCACACATTGCGCCGCATTCAGTGTTTGCCCGGAAAAATTACTTTTACCCGGATTTACCTAAAGGCTACCAAATCAGCCAGATGGACTTGCCAATCGTCGGCAACGGCCACCTGGATATTGAAGTCGATGGCGAAACCAAACGCATCGGCATCACCCGCGCGCATTTGGAAGAAGACGCCGGTAAATCACTGCACGAAAGCTTCCACGGCATGACCGGCATCGACCTCAACCGCGCCGGTACCCCGCTGCTTGAAATCGTCTCCGAACCGGACATGCGTTCGGCTAAAGAAGCCGTCGCTTACATGCGTAAACTGCACGAACTGGTGCGTTATCTGGAAATCTGCGACGGCAACATGCAGGAAGGCTCGTTCCGTTGCGACGCCAACGTCTCGGTGCGCCCCATAGGCCAAGCCGAATTCGGCACCCGCGCGGAAATCAAAAACATCAACTCGTTCAAATTCGTCGAAAAAGCCATCAATCATGAAATTGAACGGCAAATCGAAGTGATTGAAAGCGGTAACAAAGTCGTCCAGGAAACCCGCCTTTACGATGCCAACAAAGACGAAACCCGCTCCATGCGCAGCAAGGAAGAAGCCAACGACTACCGCTATTTCCCTGACCCAGACTTATTGCCGGTGGTCATCAGCGACGAATTCAAGGAAACAGTCAAAGCCACCTTGCCGGAATTGCCGCACGCCAAAAAACAGCGTTTTATCGAGCAATACGGCCAAGACGACGAAAGCGCCAGCACCTTGACCTCATCGCGCGAACTCGCCGATTTTTACGAAGCGGTAGTTAAAGACTCCGGCGTTGAAGCCAAACTGGCCACCAACTGGATGACCGGCGACGTACTCGGCGCACTAAACAAAGCGGGCCTTGAAATCAGCCAAAGCCCCGTCAGTGCCGAACGCTTGGCAGGCCTGTTAAAACGCATCGCCGACAACACCATCTCCGGCAGAACCGCCAAACAAGTCTTCGACAAACTCTGGAACGGCACCGCCACCGCCGATGAAATCATCGAACAAGAAGGCTTAAAGCAGATCACCGACACTGGCGCCATCGAAGCCATCGTCGATAAAGTGATTGCCGCCAACCCTGGCCCCGTCGAGCAATACCTGTCGGGTAAAGACAAAGCGCTAATGGCCCTGGTCGGCCAAATCATGAAGGAAACCCAAGGCAAGGCCAATCCGGGGGAAGTGAATAAAATGTTGATTGAGAAGTTGAGGGGGTAATATCCAGGGCACAAGTTTTTTTGTGCCCAATAACTCTTTGGAGAACATAATCATGGCCATTAACTACCGGAACATCATCACATTAGAACCCGGCAAACGCGGCGGCAAACCATGCATTCGTGGTTTAAGAATTACCGTGTATGACGTGTTGGCATGGCTGGCTGATGGTATGACCGAAGCGGAGATTCTGGATGATTATCCCGAGCTTGAGGCTGATGATATTCGGGCATGCTTGGCATTTGCTGCTGACCGCGAACATAGCTTATCCGTGATTGCTTAATGAAACTATTGCTAGACGAAAATCTGTCTCGTCGCACAGTTCCTTTCCTGCAGGAAGCTTTTCCAGAAAGCACTCAGATTGCTTTGCTAGGCATGGAAAACGCCAATGACTTTACAATTTGGCACTATGCGATAACGATTTTGTGATTGTCACCAAAGACGCCGACTTTTATGAAATATCGAGCGTTTACGGACAGCCACCGAAAATAATCTGGTTAAAAATTGGCAACCAGTCTAAAGCTGCAACCATCAACGTATTAATTGTTAATCAACAAAACATTGATTTGGCGTTGGTTGGAGAGGGCAAGGCCTGTATTGAAATTTATAGGTGATGCAGAATCGCTACCGCGATGTTGATTTAATATCGGTTCTCGCACCGACAGGCGAGGTACTTTCTTTTGCTTCGCCAAAAGAAAGTACCCAAAGAAAAGGCGACCCGGATGCCGCTTGAGTCCTGTGCTCCTCGCTTTTGACGGGGATTGCCAGAAGGGCCATCCCTGGCCCTCTGTCAACGCGATGCATCCATGCATCGCCCCTGCGGGCTATTCCCATCAAAAGCTCCGGTGCTCGGCGCGGTATAACGGGATAATTCGACCCTAGTCGTTGATTTAGCGAATTCGTCTGGTTACAGCTAATGCATAACCCGGCCCTCGAAACTAACCTATATTGTAGGTATAAGCCAAAACAAGTGAAAGAGAGCTGCGCTCAGCTCATGTTGCCAATACTTTAATAACATACAAAAAACTAAAATGGAGTAATTGAATGAGTGAACCAGTAGTAACAAAATTTTGCGTGATATACGATGGTCCTGAACACGATAATCATGAAATGGACATTTTGACTTTAGGGCGCTCACTCAGCGCATTGGGCGATGTTCTATATGAAGCAAATGAGATTATTAATGGTGATCGTAGCTCCATTGATGTTCGCGTAAACGCAGAATTTATTGAAGGTTCGTTCGGATTTGAAATTGAATTACTCCAATCTTTAGCGCAAGCAAAAAATATTTTAACTCCCTTGGGTTTAGTCGGTGTTGCTGCAGGTGTAACAACAGTTGTTAGTGTTATTAATTGGTTAAATGGCGAAGAAATTAAGCTTATAAATTCAGAAGAAGGTGATGTTGAAACTATTATCGCGGGTGAAAAACAAATTCATTGCTCGAAAGATATAGCTAGATTAGTCAGCAATCCAATTATCAGAAAATGCTTTGAAGGCTTTGTTAATGCACCTCTACAAAAGGCGGGTACATCTTCGTTTACTATAAAAAGGAGCAGGGATTCAGAAGCAAATGAACTTTTTATTGATAAAGACACATCTAAATCATTTGTAAAATTGTCTGTGGAAGAAATAGAAAAAACAGAAAAAACAGAATCAAATGTAAAATTTATCGCCGCTAATATAAAAAGCAAAAGTGGTTGGAAGGTTGAAATAAATGGGGAAGAAAAACTTGCAAAGATGGAAGACGAGCTTTTCCGAGAACGCTTATTAAACATGGAAGAGCCTCATATCTTCGGCCGCAGTTTTAACGTAAAATTAAAAACCGTAACAAAAAATAAACTTGGAAGTAAAACTCAAAGTTTTTATATTGAGAAAGTTCACCACGAAACTTTAGGCCAAGATTAACAGATGATTACAACACTCTTTGTTCAATTGGGCTTCATTTTGCTGACACTGGGGTGTTTAGCATTGCTCTATAGAATTGTTCAATTTGTGCTAATTATTTTTTTTGGCAAAAACATCAACATTACCTACGTTGATAAAAAAGGTGTTAAACAAACTAAGCGTATTAGAGTAAATCATGATGATGAGCTGGTTAAGCTCATTGCAGAAATAAAAGTCAATGCTAAAAATGCGAGCGACGTATTGAAATGAGTCAAGACGTAGACGCCAGCAAATCATCAAACATTAGCAAAGGTCAGGATGTTGCCAGCGTTGGTCTTATCGGTGCTTGGCTAACCAGCATTATTGGATCATATGTAACAGATACTTCAATGCAAAAAAACCTGATCCTCGGTGTACCTTTTTTTAGTGTATGTATTACTGAGGTCTTTAAATGGTTTTGGGGAATCATAGGTCCCCAAAACGCAGACAAAATTAAACTTCGGTGCTTGCTTAAGAAAAAGCAAAAAGCCATAGAGAATGAGTTAAAAAACAACAATCTTTCAGAAACTCATAAAAAGAAACTTCTGAAAGAATTGGAAGTCGTTTCTTTAGATCGTATTAACAGTTTTAATCATAAGAATTAGAACTGTTAATACGATAGTCAATACAGTACCCTACATTTGAACTCAGACTTTGCTGAAAAAACCGATAGTTCAAGAATACAATTTTCCCGTATGCCGCGCCGAGTACCGGAGTATTTGGCGGGATTAGCCCGTTAGGGGCGATGCATGGAGGCATCGCGTTGACAGAGGGCCGGGGATGGCCCTTCTGGCAACCCCCGTCAAAAGCGAGGAGCGCAGGACGCAAGCGGCATCCGGGCGGCTTTTCTTTTGGATACTTTTCTTTGGCCGCGCAAAGAAAAGTATCTCGCCCTCGGGTGCGAGAACCCGAGTCAAAACAACCGTCGCGCTAGCGACACATCAATTCCAAAATAAAATTACTTTATCTGCTTACTAATCGGCTTATCGTCATTCAACGCATACCAGCCGATGGTAATTCTATAAACCATCCATACCACGGTAATAAGCAGCGTAAAAAGCCCGATACCCAATTCAAAAGTAACTCCGGATATTGCAAAGCCTGCCAGAGAGACCCAGGTAGTTTTGATTTGCCAGTTGAAATGGGATTCCAGCCAGGTTCCCTGGACTTCATTGCGCTTCCAGAAGTTAACCGCCACGCCCAACAGTAATGGCAAGCCTGCCAGCATGAAAGTGAGTGCCTGACTCAGGTAAACCCCCGCTGTCAGAAGTTTCAATGTCTGTAATTTCTCAGGCGTTTTTTGTTCAGTTGATACATCATTCATGTTAAACCTTCCTATTCGATTTTTTTGTTGATTGAACTGGTCGCAACCTTATGGTTTCAAACTGATTTATCACTTGTCAGCCTGCATCAATGCGGTTGCGTAGTTTCTTTAATGTCAATGACTTAGCGTTACCGCTTTTATTGCAGGATTTGATATAGCTCCTGCCCCGCACATGACAAATAGAGTGTACAAGCAAGATAGGATTAAGTCTGTACGCTAAGGAACATAGGTTTATTTTTTGGAAAATAGTCAAAAAAAATCCCGCTTGTAAGCGGGATTTGATGTTACGCCTTGATGAGCAAGAAGATTATTTTTTCATCTTATGTGTAAACACAGCGTCCAGTTTCTTGTTGGTATCTTGGCCGTATTGATATTGATCATAACCCGGAGCACGCGGCGGCACGGCTACCGGTGTTGATACGATTGGCGCGGCAACTGGTGCAGGCGGAGGCTCAACAGCGGCCACTGGTTCCGGCGCTGCTTGGCTTTTATCTAACCGAAAAACGTTGCCATAAGTGGTATCTACATCAAAGTCGTCCCAAATGTATGAAGGGTGAACAATGGGCGTAGTGGGGAGAGGAAAGGTTATCAAATCGGCAATGCCCGAGCCCATTCGTCCGGTGGTATGAATTATACCCTTGAGAAAGCCACCAAACACACCGTAAAAAAAGTTGGTCTGATTGACGTTATTAACGATGTTTTTGGGAAATTCCAGCGGTGCGGTCACTATATTGGTAAAGCCGTTTAAGGCTTTATTGCCAATCTTGCTGCCATAGCTGGTCTGCTCGCTTGCCTCATCTGCTTGGGCTAATGGAACGGTAACCGCCAACAAGCCAGTAACTAATAAAATGTTAACAATGCGATGTGAGGTAGCCATTTTGTAAATCCTTGGGTCAAGTTTAACGATGGGCTTGAGTATAGCAGAGCTTTTTAGTTACTTTTTTAAGGCCTTGGCAAAAGCATTCGCCATGCTGCTTGGTGCTGGCGGCTGTTGGTTGACCTTGTTGACCGCTTTTTGCTGATTGTGATTAGGTTTACGTTCAGGCTTACTTGCTGAGCTAATCTCCGGCTGGGATTTCATCGAAAGCGAGATTCTTTTGCGTTCCACATCAACCTCCAGCACTTTCACCTTGACCATGTCGCCGGTTTTAACCGCTTCTCTTGGATCTTTGATAAACGTGTCCGACAAATGCGAAATATGCACCAGGCCATCTTGATGCACGCCAATATCGACAAAGGCACCAAAGTTGGCGACATTGGTAACTACGCCTTCCAGGCTCATGCCCGGCTGCAGGTCGGTAATTTTTTCAATGCCCGCCTTAAATTCGACGCTTTTGAATTCCGGTCTGGGATCGCGACCCGGTTTTTCAAGTTCTTGCAGAATGTCGGTAACGGTCGGCAGACCAAAATGTTCATCAGTGAAATTGGCGGGATTTAGGCCGCGTAAAAACTGGCTTTGCCCCAGCAGGTCACGGATGGATTTGCCGGTACTGCCGATGATGGCCTCTACGACAGGATAAGCTTCCGGGTGAACGGCGGAGGCATCCAGCGGATTGTCACCATTCATCACGCGTAAAAATCCGGCCGCCTGTTCATAAGCTTTATCGCCCAAACGCGGCACTTTTTTTAGTTGTTTGCGGTTAGTAAACGGGCCGTTTTCATCACGGAAGGCAACAATATTTTCACTGACGCTGGTCGATAAGCCGGACACTTGTTTCAGCAATGCCACGGAAGCGGTATTCACATCCACACCCACAGCATTTACGCAGTCTTCAACGACTGCATCCAGGCTTTTGGCCAGTTGCACCTGATTGACATCATGCTGATACTGACCCACGCCGATAGATTTGGGATCGATTTTAACCAGTTCGGCCAGAGGATCTTGCAAGCGCCGGGCGATCGATACCGCGCCGCGTAAGGACACATCAAGATTTGGAAATTCTTTGGCGGCCAGCTCCGAGGCCGAATACACCGAGGCACCGGCTTCAGAGACGGTGATTTTGGTGAATTTAAGCGCAGTGTGGCGTTTCATCAAGTCAGCCACCAGTTGATCGGTTTCCCGTGAGCCGGTGCCGTTGCCGATGCTGACTAAGTCAACACGGTGTTGTTCAATCAACTTAGCCAAGGTGGCAATCGACTCATCCCACTGCTGTTTGGGCGGATGCGGATAAATGGTGTGGGTGGCCAATAATTTGCCGGTGGCATCGACTATGGCTACTTTAACGCCGGTGCGTATGCCGGGATCAAGCCCCATTGTTGCTTTAGGCCCGGCCGGGGCTGCCAACAATAAATCTTTTAAGTTGCTGGCAAATACCCGAATCGCTTCCAGCTCTGCTGCTTCACGTAAGCGCAGCTTTAAATCCAGGTCGATACGGGTAAATAGTTTTATTTTCCAGGCAAAACGGGCAGTTTCTGCCAGCCAGGCATCGGCCGGTTTGGAGGTATCGGTGACGTTAAGATGCTTGCTGACAAACTGGGCGTAAAGATCGTGTTCGTCTTTCTCTTCCGCGCCTGGTTTTAGATTGATGCTTAATAAATCTTCATTGCGGCCACGGAACAAGGCCAAGGCACGGTGTGACGGAATTTTGTTGATCGCTTCTTGATAGTCGAAGTAGTCCTGAAACTTGGCTGCGGCCTGTTCTTTACCGGTTACCACGGTGGCGTGCAGTATGCCTTTTAGCCAGATCCGTTCGCGCAATTCGGCCAATAGCCCGGCATCTTCAGAAATGCGCTCCATGATAATTTGCCTAGCGCCATCCAGCGCCGCAACCACATCGGGCACGGCTTTTTCTGCATCGATATATCTGAGTGCTGCTTGTTCGGGAATTACGCTGCGATCGTCCAAGATCGCATCTGCCAACGGTTCAAGCCCGGCTTCACGAGCAATTTGTGCCTTGGTGCGGCGTTTGGGTTTATAGGGCAAGTACAAATCTTCCAACAGCGTTTTGGTGTCGGCATCTTTAATGGCATTTTCCAGTTCTGGAGTGAGCTTGCCTTGGCTGCCGATACTTTCCAAGATGGTTTTTCGGCGTTCGTTGAGCTCTCTTAAATAGCTTAAACGCTCGTCCAACATTCTTAATTGCGTGTCATCCAGGCCACCGGTGGCTTCTTTTCTATATCTGGAAATGAACGGCACAGTGGAGCCTTCATCTAATAGTGCAACAGCAGCACTGACTTGTTTGCTATTAACAGATAACTCTTCGGCAATACGTTGAATTACATCCATCTTGATAGGTCTTTAAAGGGTTAAGGTGCGCGCATTGTAGCAGCACAGTTGCAGTTAGTCTTAGCTCCGAAAACAGGTTTGTAAAAGCACCCGATTTTGCAATGTTGTACGTGCGAAAACTGGACAGTGTTAATTTTTTAGACACTTTAAAGCGCCGCTTAAATTCTTAATAAACAGCGTAAAAACCCACAACATATTGTTTTTTATATAAAACATGTTTGTGCCGACTGTATGGCATAGCTATTGCTTTACTTATCTCGAGGTTGTCGTTGGGCCCGGGGAGCAACATTAAGACGTGTTATGAAATCTCATGTGAGCATAGTAACGACAACCTCATGTTTTTAAACAATAAACCAAAAGAGGAGTAGTCAAATGGCTATAAGTACAGCA
>JAUYMX010000155.1 GCA_030699345.1 Methylococcaceae bacterium | reverse complement strand
ACAAGGCAATAAGATCAACAACCACTATCGTGGAAGCATTACAAGCCATTGAAAATGGCCACTATCAACAATCTGTGCCGGAATTTGCGATTACTGAATATGACATTATTGCTAAAGCTGTTAATCATTTAGGTCACGAATTACATATCACCCAGCAAGAAAATCGCGCCTTAACTCAACATTCGCTGGAGATACAGGAAGATGAACATCAGCGTTTATCGCAAGAGTTGCACGACGAGTTGGGACAATCCATTACCGCAATAAAAGTGATGGCTGTTACAGCCGCGCATAAAAAAGCGGATATAAAACAAACCACCGAAACCATTGTCGGCATTTGTGATCATGTTATGAAGGTGGTGCGTTCGATGATGCATCAGTTACATCCTTTAGTCCTGACCGAGCTTGGCTTAAAAGCCACAATGGAAGATTTATTAAACCATTGGTCAGTCCGGAATCCGGAATTGGCCCTCACTATCGATTGCCCGGATGAAGTTGATGATCTTGAGCAGAAAATCACCATTCAGGTCTTTCGGGTAGTGCAAGAATGTCTGACTAACATTGTTCGCCACGCACAAGCCGAGCAAGCCCAGATCAAGCTAGTCATTAAGCATAATGACAGCTTTGAAAAAACACTCTGGCTGGAAGTCAGCGACGATGGTCAAGGCTGTGCCGCCGACAAAATTAAAACCGGCTTTGGATTATTAGGGATGCGCGAGCGTATCAAAAGCTTGGGCGGCGAATTCACCATTCAAACCAGCCCGCAACAGGGCATGACAATTATTGCGAGCATTCCTTTGTGAACAAACCGATTAAAGTAATTTTGGTAGATGATCACGCGGTTGTCCGCGCCGGTTTCAGATTGTTGTTATCAACCTGTGAGGATATTGAAGTTATTGCCGAGGCCGAACGTGGTGAACAAGCTTGCCAGCTTTATCTGGAAAAACAACCTGATGTGATGGTGCTGGATTTATCGATGCCCGGTATCGGCGGCTTGGAGGCTATCCGGCGAATTTGCAGTCGCAATGCCAATGCCAAAATCCTGGTATTTAGCGTCCATGATGAAATGGTTTATGTGGATAGAGCGGCCAACGCCGGAGCCAAAGGCTTCATTACCAAAAACAGCGCGCCAGCCATTCTTGTTGAAGCCATACAAAAAATTGCCCAAGGTGAAATCTATATCGAACAGGGTTTGACCAGGAATACCCCTGCAACGACCGGAGATATAGACTACCAGGCTGTCATCGGCGGTTTTTCGGCCCGGGAGTTCGATGTTTTTTTATTGTTGGCAAAAGGCTTAACTGCCCACAAAATCGCTGATGAATTATGTCTGGGTTACAAAACGGTCGCCAACTACGGTACGCAAATCAAAAATAAATTGAATGTTGCAACGGTGGCGGAATTAACCCGTATTGCACTGGTTTTAAAGCTATTGAAAAACTGATGCTTCCAATGTTGTTAATTCGTCCATGGTGTTGATATTGGCAAATATTTCCGGCTCTTCACGAAAATCGACTGTTGCCGTATTTTGTTGCAATATCCACCCAGCTAACTTGCGTTGTCCACTACCCAAATAGTCTTGCAAATTAGCTTGCAGAGTTGTTTTTATCGCTAAAAATACCGGATGTATTTTTTCGCGATCACAAGCAACAGCAATATCGACATTCTGGTCTATTTGACATTGCAATAATTTTTGTAAATGCCTGGCTTTAAATAATGGTGAGTCACAGGGCATGACTAATAACACACCGGTTTTTGCGTAAACCATTGCCGAATATATGCCCGCCAAAGGCCCGTCAAAACTGTCGGTTTGATCGGCAATCACCGGACAACCAAATTGCCGGTACTGCTCGATATTGCGATTAGCGTTAATAAGCACTTCGTCAGCCACCTGATGCATGGCTTTTACCGCATAGCTCACCATGGGGTGTTTTTGATAAGAAATGAGCCCCTTATCTTGAAAATCCATACGTCGGGCCAGTCCGCCCGCAAGAATCACCCCGGTGAGTTTTGTTTTCATGGTTAGCCGCAAACTTAATAGTGTGATGAGCAAATGATCTGGATTGATTTTAAGTTAAAATGCGCAGGTTTTATTAATCGATGCCGGAAATCTATTTCCCATTAATCGATTTGATTTTTCTACAAGCTGTCTACCAAATTACGATTTAAACAAATTTTTACTTTGCGACTTCTGAAATACAAGGAAATATTCATGAAAACCAACTATGCAGCGTTAGTGTCAAGCCTGGCTTTGGCGGCTTTTATCACAGGATGTACGACCACACCAGAAAAGCCCGTTGAAGCCGAAAAAACCGCAGATCAGGCGCCTGTAATGAATAACTACCCAACTCGCGATCGAGTCGAATACGTTTTAAACTGCGTCGCCCAAAAAGGCGGACTTTCTTACATTAATCAATATGCCTGTGGTTGCAAAATAGACAAAATTGCGGAAAAACTCACTTTTGAAGAATTTGAAGCGGCCAAAACATTTGGTTATTTACGTACCACAGCCGGAGAAGCGGGAAGTGCATTTCGTGATCCAAACCAAGCTAAGGACTTGAGAAAGCGGCTTAAAGAAGCTGAAGACTATGCAGAAAAAAGTTGTTTTGTGAAATAAAACGCAACGTTTTTGCCCTTCAAGACTATTAGATTTTTTTACAAATTACACTTCGATTCGCTGATTGCAAACGGTTACCACAATAAATCAACAACCTACCGTTCGCGCTTGAGCAATAAAAATTTTAATAATTAAGGGTATGAATGGATAAGTTTTAAAACAAGACTAACAATCTTATTGACAATAATTCTCATCATGATAAACGCAACTAATGGGATTATTGATTAATTGAAAATACCGCTTTTTAATTAAATCACTTACATTTTCTAGTGTGTTTTAGTGATTTTTACAGCTAATAACCTGTGCTATCCTATCGCGAGCTTGTTTATTCACAACTATTATGGACGACTGTTGTTTTAATCAGGAAGGACGCACCCATTCGAGACAATCATGACAGAATCAGTTACTACGCACGCAGTTGTGCAAGAAATAACCAATAGCTTAAAACA